>NZ_JBEXPG010000025.1:0-116428 GCF_040611935.1 Streptomyces sp. NPDC006512
GCGGACAACGCTTCCCACTCCAGATCCGACAGTTCATGACGACGCACCATGCGGCACATGATCCCCCATCAGAACCCTTTGAAGACAGTGCCTAGTGCCGGAACCCGGACGGGCGGGCCGGACGGGGCCGGTGGGCCGCCGTCCGGCCCGCCCGCGCCGTTCCGGCTGTTTCAATGGGTCACGTGATCGAATTCTTGGTGTTGGCCGTGGTGGCCGCCGGAACCGGCTGGCTCGTCCGCCGCAAGCACCGTGAGCGGCAGGCCGCAGGGAGCCCGGACGGCATCCCGTGCATGGCCCGGTACCCGGCCGGTGAGGGCCGCTGGCGCTCGGGCCGGGTGTACGCGGGCGGGGGCGGCGGGTCCCGCTGGGAGCCCCGGCGGGGCGGGGCCGTGGAGCTGTCGGGGGCCCGCTCCACCGGCGTGCGGGTGCCCACGGTGCGGGAGGGGATCTCCATCAACCCCGGCTCGCGGATCGTGGCCTGCGCCCTCGCGGACGGCGGGGAGATCGAGATCGCCGTCATGCCGCTGGACGTGCGGGAACTGCTGGAGGTCGTCCCCGAGTAGGCGCGGGGACGGTGCTCAGTCCCCGTACGTGAAGGGCAGCGGGTTGGTGAGGCGGCCGTCCGGGGTGGCGGCGGCCACGAGGACCTGCGCGGCGGTGGGCCAGGCCGGGGTGATCGCCAGGATGAGGCTGTCGCCGATCACGGCGACGGCCGTGGCGTCGACCCCGGTGAAGCAGCCGTCGGCGTCCAGGGTCCCGAAGACGACCCGGGTGTGGCCGGTGAGGCCGCTGCCCGCGAGGGAGACGGTGGTGCCTCCGCTGCGCGGGCCGATGTCCGGGGTGACCGAGACCAGCTGACCCTGCGGCGTCCCGGTGTCCGGGGGGCCGGGATGGCGGGTCCCGGGGGCCGCCGGGCAGCCGGCGGGTCCGTCCCCGGCGGCTGCGGCGGGCGGGGCCGCCCGGGCCGGGGCGAGGGCGAAGAGGGAGACGGCGGCGAGGAGGATCGCCGCCCGGCGGAGCGTACGCGTCACGACGGGGCCTTCCGGCGGAGGAGCGGCCCCGGAGCGGGGCCCGCCCCATCATGGGGAGCTCGCGGACCCCGAATCCAGGACAAACCCGCCCGTGTCGCCCCTTCCGGCTGTTCGGCGTCAGCTGTTGAGCTCCGCCAGGACCCGCAGGGTGTGCGGGTCCGGGGCGGTGACGAGCAGGTCGGTGACGGGGCCCTTGCGCCACAGCTCCAGACGTTCCGCGATCCGCTCGCGGGGGCCGACGAGGGAGATCTCGTCGGCGAAGGCGTCCGGGACGGCCAGCACCGCCTCTTCCTTGCGCCCGGCCAGGAACAGTTCCTGGATGCGCCGGGCCTCCTCCTCGTAGCCCATGCGCGCCATGAGGTCGGCGTGGAAGTTGCGGGCCGCGTGGCCCATGCCGCCGATGTAGAAGCCGAGCATGGCCTTGACCGGCAGCAGTCCCTCGGCGACGTCCTCGCAGACCCGGGCCCGGGCCATCGGCGCGATCATGAACTGTTCGGGGAGGTCGCCGAGGGAGCCCTGGTAGACGTCGGTGCGGGTGGGCGACCAGTAGAGCGGCAGCCAGCCGTCGGCGATCCGGGTGGTCTGGGCGATGTTCTTGGGGCCCTCGGCGCCCAGCAGCAGCGGGAGGTCCGCGCGCAGCGGGTGGGTGATGGGCTTCAGGGGTTTTCCGAGGCCGGTGCCGTCCGCGCCGCGGTACGGGTGGCTGTGGAAGCGGCCGTCGACGGCGACGGGGGCCTCGCGGCGCAGCACCTGGCGGATGACGTCGACGTACTCGCGGGTGGCGGTGAGCGGGCTCGACGGGAACGGGCGGCCGTACCAGCCCTCGACGACCTGGGGGCCGGACAGTCCGAGGCCCAGCATCATCCGGCCGCCGGAGAGGTGGTCCAGGGTGAGGGCGTGCATGGCGGTGGCGGTGGGGGTGCGGGCGGCCATCTGCGCGATCGCGGTGCCGAGGCGGATCCGGGAGGTGTGCGCGGCGATCCAGGTGAGGGGGGTGAAGGCGTCGGAGCCCCAGGCTTCGGCGGTCCACACGGAGTCGTAGCCGAGGCGTTCGGCTTCGACGGCGAGGTCGAGGTGGCCGGGTCCGGGCCCGCGGCCCCAGTACCCGAGTGCGAGTCCGAGGCGCATGGACGTCCCCTCAGCAGTGTCTGACGATGCGTCAGGTGACTGTAGGGCAACGGCCCCCCGCCCGGAAGGGCGGGGGGCCGTGAGGCTGTCCGTGCGGAGGGCTCAGCCGCGCTGGATGCCGGAGGTGTCGTTGAGGACGCCGCGGCGGCCGTCCTGGGTCTGCGCGATCAGCGTGGCCGGGCCGCGCTGGTCGACGGCCAGGTACCAGGTGCCGGGCGCGAGCTCGGCGATCGGGGCGGGGGAGCCGTCCTCACCGTAGAGGGGACGGGCCACCGGCACCGCGAACCAGAACGGCGTGAAGTCCGCCGCCGGGGCGGGGGCCGGCTGCTGGGCGGCGTGGTCCTGCGGGCCGGGCGCCGGGGTCTGGCCGCCGCCGTAGGGCGGGACGGGCTGCGGGGTGTTGCCGTAGGGCTGGGGCTGCTGCCCGCCCGGGTAGCCGTAGCCGGCGCCGGGCTGCGGCTGGCCGCCGTACGGCGGGACGGCGGCGGGACGGGGCTCCGGTACGAGCTTCCCGGCCAGGGCGGGGATCTTCGAACCGGCGATCGCGACGCCGGCCAGGGCCAGGGTCGCGAGGAACGCGATGATGCAGCCGGCGCCCAGGTCGGCGCCGTCCGGGCTGGTGATCAGGGACCACAGCGCGGACCAGGCCGCCGCGACGGCCAGGACGGTTCCCCACGCCGACAGCGGCAGGCCGGCGAGCTTGCGGCCCTCGGGCAGGAAGCGGCCGGCCACCAGCAGACCCGCGGCGATGAAGCCGGTCAGGAAGATGGAGGGCAGCGCCAGCCGGTAGACGTCGGTGTCCCACACGCTCGGGAGGTCCAGGCCGGTGGCGGAGTAGAAATCGAGGAACGAAGCGATGAACAGCAGCACCGCTGCTCCGATCACCACGCCGTCGCCTCGAGTGAGGGAGCGGATGTTCACGTCTCAGGTGTCCTTCTCGGTCTCGGTCGTCTCGTGGTGCCGCGGTCGCAGATCAGGGCTGGAGCGGGGCGGGCGGCACCATGGTACGGAGGTTTTCCGTGACCGGGCTGACCGGGGCGGCGGGCCGCCCTGATGGGACTACCCGCCGAGGAAGCCGACGATGCCGTCGGCGATGCCCTGCGCTGCCTTCTGTCGCCACTGCGGATTCGTGAGCAGTGCGGCGTCCTTGGCGTCACGCATGTTGCCGCATTCGATGAACACCTTGGGCTGTGTTGAGAGGTTCAGTCCGCCCAGATCGTCGCGGACGACCAAACCGGTACCGGATCCGAGGTAGTTCGCGGGGCCCGAACCGGTGGTCCGGGCGAAGTTGCTCGCGATGCGTTCGCCGAGCTGACGGGACGGCCCGACGATCTTCGCGGTGTCCGCGGATCCGCCCTTGACCTTGGCGGGGAGGATGACGTGGTAGCCGCGGCTGCCCTCGGAGACGCCGTCGGCGTGGACCGAGACGACCGCGTCGGCCTTGGCCCCGTTGCCGATGCGGGCCCGTTCGTCGATGCAGGGGCCCCACGGGCGTTCCGGCCCGGCCTCGTGGGTGAAGACCACCTTCAGCCCGCGTGCCTCCAGGACGGTCCGCAGCCTGCGGGACACGTCCATCGTGAACTCGGCTTCCATGTAGCCGGAGTTGGTGGTGGTGCCGGTCGTGTCGCACTCCTTGCGGTTGGTGCCGATGTCGACCTGGCGGTTGATCTCGCGGGAGTGCTGGAAGTTGCCCGTGTTGTGGCCCGGGTCGATGACCACGGTCCGGCCCGCGAGGGGGTTCGGGGCGGCCGCGGGAGTACTCGCGGACGCCGAGGCGGACGCGGAGGCGGAGGCCAGGGGGGAGGCCGGGGCGCTCGGGGAGGCGCTGGACTTCCCGTCGGCGTCCGCGTGGGCGGAGTGCGAGGCGGGCAGCGGCGCCACACGGGCCTGCGGCTCGCCGGGCCCCGCCCCCGCGAGCGCGTGGGTCAGTACCCAGCCGGCCAGGCAGGTCGGCGCGAGCACCGCCGCCGCGACCGCGAGGGTGGAGCGACGCGTGTACCAGGGCCGGTCCGGGCTGATCGAGGAGCCGGACTCGGGGGACGGGGGGCTGTTGTCGTAGCGCACCTCGCGATGCTAGAACGCCCGGACGCCCCACGGAGGGAGCGTGGGCCATTCGAGGGCGCGGTGCGCTTATCGGACAGGAGGCCCCGGGGGCGCGGCGGCCTAGATGCCGGTTCCGGTGCGGCGCAGGACGCGCAGGGAGTCCGTGACGGAGGTCTCCTCGAAGGCCCCCGAGGCCAGGGCGCGCAGGTAGATCCGGTACGGGGCCTGTCCGCCGTCGGCCGGGTCCGGGAACACGTCGTGGATGACGAGGAGACCGCCCACGGCGAGGTGCGGGGCCCAGCCCTCGTAGTCGGCGGTGGCGTGCTCGTCGGTGTGGCCGCCGTCGACGAAGACGAGGCCCAGCGGGCCGCCCCAGGCCGCGGCGGCCCGCGGGGAGCGGCCGACGATCGCGAGGACGTGGTCCTCCAGGCCGGCCTGGTGCAGGGTGCGGCGGAAGGTGGGCAGGGTGTCCATCAGCCCGACCTCCGGGTCCACCACCGTCGGGTCGTGGTACTCCCAGCCCGGCTGCTGCTCCTCGCTGCCCCGGTGGTGGTCGACGGTGATCGCGGTCACCCCGGCCTCGCGGGCGGCGTCGGCGAGCAGGATCGTGGAGCGCCCGCAGTACGTGCCGACCTCCAGGAGCGGCAGGCCCAGCGCCGCCGCCGCGGTCGCGGCCTCGTACAGGGCGAGGCCCTCGCCGAGGGGCATGAAGCCCTTGGCGGCCTCGAAGGCGGCGAGGGTCTCCGGCTTGGGGCTGGCCATGTCGTTCCTCCTGAGCTGCGGATGAGTGGCGGCCCATGCTGCCCTACCCGCTGGTAGGACACCACGGGCGGGGGGCCTGCCGTCCCGGCCGTCCTCCCTCGGCGTCCGAAGGGCCGGCCCGGGCCGGCGCCGCGTTCCGCCCGCCGTTCCTCCTCCAGCGTCCGCCGGAGACCGGCGCGGGTCTCCCGCGCCCCTGGGTCGCGCGTCGCGGTGGCGGGGCGTCCAACAACACGCGTATCTGACCTTCCGTCAGATTGGAACGTGTTCTAGTCTGCCGCGCATGGGCATCGGAATCACTGGGGAACAGCGGGAGTTGGCCGAAGCCGTGCGCGGCTGGGTGGCGCGGGCCGTGCCGCCCGAGGAGGTGCGCAAGCTCCTCGACACCCCGCCGCGGACCGGGGTGCGGCCCGCCTACTGGGACGGGCTGGCCGAGGCCGGGCTGCTGGCGCCGCACCTGGAGGGCGGGACGCTGCTGGACCTGGCCGTCGTGGTGGAGGAGGCCGCCCGGGCGGCGCTGCCCGGGGCGTTCCTGCCGAGCGCGCTGGCCTCCGTACTCCTGGACCGGGCCGGGGCCGAACCGCTCGACGGCCGGGTCGGGGCGGTCGCCCTCGGGCCCGGCAGCCTCACGGCCGTCGCCGTCGAAGGCGGCGGGTACCTGCTGGAGGGGGCCGCGCCGCCCGTGCTCGGAGCCGGGGAGGCCGACCTCGTCGTCCTGGCCGCCGAGACCGCCCACGGCAGCGTCTGGTTCGCCGTGGACGCCGCCGCGCTGGACGTCCGCACCCACGAGAGCGCGGACCCGACCCGCCCCACCGCCGAGGTGCGGGCACGCGGGACCGTCGTGCCGCCCGGCCGGCTGCTGGACCTGGACGCCGCCCTGGTCCGGGACCTGGCCTGCGCCCTCTTCGCCGCCGACGCCTGCGGCACCGCCGCCTGGGCCGTGCACACCGCCGCCGGGTACGCGAAGGTCCGCGAACAGTTCGGGCGGCCCATCGGACGCTTCCAGGGCGTCAAGCACCTGTGCGCCGACATGCTGGTCCGCCTGGAGCAGGCCCGCGCCCTCGCCTGGGACGCCGCGAACTGTGCGGCCGAACCCGACGCCGACCCCGAGGTGCGCACCCTCGTCGCGGCCCTCGCCGCCGGAACCGCCCTCGACGCCGCCTACTCCTGCGCCAAGGACTGCATCCAGGTCCTCGGCGGCATCGGCTTCACCTGGGAGCACGACGCCCACGTCTACCTGCGCCGGGCGCTCGTCGCCCGCCAGCTCCTCGGATCCGGCGACGGGCACCGGGTCCGCGCCGTGCGCTCCGCCGCCGCCGGCGCCCGGCGCGAACTGCGCCTGGAACTGCCGGCGAGCGCCGAGACCCACCGGGCGGCCGCCCGCGCCGTCATCGAGGACGTGCGCGGTCTCGACCCGGCCGCCGCCCGCCGGGTCCTGGCACCCACCGGGTACGCGGCCCCCTACCTGCCGCCGCCGTACGGGCTCGGCGCCGGGCCGGTCCAGCAGCTCGTCGTCCAGCAGGAACTGCGGGAGGCCGGGGTCCGCCTCGCCGACCTCGGGATCGCCACCTGGGTCGTGCCCTCGCTGCTCGCCTACGGCACCGACGCGCAGCGTGAGGCGTACGTCCTGCCGACCCTGCGCGGCGACGCGACCTGGTGCCAGCTCTTCTCCGAGCCGGAGGCCGGCTCCGACCTGGCCTCGCTGCGGACCCGGGCGGAACGGACCGGAAGCGGCACGTGGCGGATCAACGGGCAGAAGGTGTGGACGAGTTCCGCGCACACCGCCGACTACGGGATCCTGCTGGCCCGCACCGACCCGGACGCGCCGAAGCACAAGGGCCTCGGCTACTTCGTCGTCGACATGCGCAACACCCCCGGCATCGACGTCCGCCCGCTGAAGGAGATCACCGGCGAGGCCCTCTTCAACGAGGTCTGGTTCGACGACGCCGAACTCCCCGCGGACGCCCTGGTCGGCGCGGCCGACGGTGGCTGGAAGGTCGCCCGCAACACCCTGGGCAACGAACGCGTCCACATGGCCGACCAGATGACCTTCGACACCGGCCTCGAAGCGCTGATCGCCCGCTCCGCCGCCCTCGACGGGGCCTGCCGGGCGCGGATCGGCGCGCTGGCCGCCGAGGCGCACGCGCTGGCCTGCATCGCACTGCGGACCACCCTCCAGCAGGTGTCCGGACTGGAGCCGGGCGCGGGTGCCTCCGTACGCAAACTCCTCCAGACCCCGCACCAGCAGCGGACCGCCGAGCTCGCGCTCGAACTGCTGGGACCGGCGGGCGCCGTACGGGAGGGGGCGGGGGAGCGGGCGGTGCACGGGATGCTCATGTCCCGCTGCCTGACCATCGCCGGCGGCACCACCCAGGTCCAGCTCAACGTCGTCGCCGAGCGGATTCTCGGCCTCCCCAGGGACTGAAGGGACTGCACGGACATGAAGTCGTACATCGTGGGTGTCGGCATGACGAAGTTCGAGAAGCCGGAATCGCGGGACTGGCAGTACTGGGACATGGCCGAGGAGGCCGGGACGGCCGCGCTCGCGGACGCGGGCGTGGAGTACGGGCTGGTGGAGCAGGTGGCCGTCGGCTACTGCTTCCAGGCCTCCACCGCCGGCCAGCGGGCGGTGTACGAGCTGGGGCTGAGCGGGGTCCCGGTCTACAACGTCAACAACAACTGTGCGACGGGCTCGACGGCGCTGATGATGGCGCGGCAGTTCGTGGAGGGCGGGATCAGCGACTGCGTCCTCGCGCTCGGCTTCGAGAAGATGAAGCGCGGCGCGCTCGGCGGCGGCGCCGACGGCGGGGACTTCAAGACGTCCCCGGTGGCCCGGCACTACGGGATCATGGCCGCCGCGCACGGCTTCGAGATGTCCCCGCCCACCGCGCAGATCTTCGGGAACGCGGCCCGCGAGCACATGGAGCGGTACGGGACCACGCCCGAACAGCTCGCGGCGGTCGGCGCGAAGAACCACCGGCACTCCGCGAACAACCCGAACGCGCAGTTCCAGGACGTGTACACGGTCGAGGAGGTCCTCGCGGCGAAGGAGATCCACAAGCCCCTGACCAAGCTCCAGTGCTCGCCGACCTCGGACGGGGCGGCCGCCGCGCTGGTGGTGTCGGAACGCTTCGTCGTCCGGCACGGCCTCCACGACAAGGCGGTGGAGATCGCCGCGCAGGCGATGACCACGGACACCGGGGCCAGCTTCGGCGGCTCGTGCATCGACGTCGTCGGCAAGCCCATGACGGCCGCGGCGGCCCGCCAGGTGTACGGGGCCTCGGGGCTCGGCATCGAGGACGTCGACGTGATCGAGCTGCACGACTGCTTCTCCGTCAACGAACTCCTGACGTACGAGGCGCTCGGCATGTGCGCGGACGGGGCCTCCGGCAAGCTCGTCGAGAGCGGCGCCACCACCTACGGCGGACGCTGGGTGGTCAACCCCTCGGGCGGCCTGATCTCCAAGGGCCACCCGCTGGGGGCGACGGGCCTCGCGCAGGCGGCGGAACTGGTGTGGCAGCTGCGCGGCGAGGCCGGCGCCCGCCAGGTCCCCGGCGCGGGCGTGGGCCTGGCCCACAACATCGGGCTGGGCGGAGCCGCGGTGGTGACCCTGCTGCGGAGGTAGGCGCTTCCGGCGCCCGCGTGGCGCGCCCCGGGGAGGGGGCCGAGAATGGGAGGGCCGGACCACACCCCGGGGTGGTGCCCGCACCGGGTGACGGACGGGGCGGTTCCGGGGTTCCAGGGGGCTCCAGGGACTACAGGTGATGGCGCATGTGCCGATGGCTCGCGTATTCCGGAACGCCGATGTTGCTCGACACCATCCTGTACAAACCCGCGCACTCGCTGATCGATCAGAGCCTGCACTCGAAGCTGGGTGTGGAGACGACGAACGGTGACGGCTTCGGCGTCGGGTGGTACACGGAAACGGAGGAGACCGACACCCCGGCCGTACTGCGTGACATCGGCCCCGCGTGGAACAACCGCAACCTCCGGGAGATCGCGGACCACGTGCGTTCCCCGCTCTTCTTCGCGCACATCCGGGCGTCGACCGGCTCGGCCGTGCAGCAGACGAACTCGCACCCGTTCCGGCACGGACGCTGGATGTTCATGCACAACGGGGCCATCACCGGGTTCCACCTCATGCGCCGCGAGCTGTGCCTGCTCGTCGACCCGGAGCTGTTCGCCGAGATCGAGGGGACGACCGACTCCGAGGTGATGTTCTACCTGGCCCTCACCTTCGGGCTGGAGGAGGACCCGCCCGCCGCCGTCGCCAGGATGGCGGGCGTGGTGGAACGGGCCGGCCGCGCCCACGGCGTGGAGTCCCCGCTGCAGATGACGCTCGCCATCACCGACGGCGTCAGCGTGTGGGCGTTCCGCTATTCCAGCGCGCACACGTCCCGGTCGCTGTTCTACAGCAGCCGGGTCGACACGCTGCGCCGGCTGCACCCCGACGTGACCTTCCTCCAGGACGTCTCCGACGAGACCCGGCTCGTCGTGTCCGAGCCGCTCGGGGACCTGCCCGGCGCCTGGAACGAGGTGCCGGAGAGCAGCTACGGCCTCGTGCGGCCCGGGGCGGATGCGCTGTTCCCCTTCACCCCCGTGCCGGCGTAGTACGCAACCCGCGCGCCGGCGTAGTACGTACCGGGCTACGGCCCGGCCAGCGCCGGGTCGATCACCGTCTCGCCGCGCGAGGCGCGCCGCAGGGCGTCCGCCAGGTCCTCGACCGGACCGTCGCGCAGGACCAGCCCGGCCGCGCCCGCCGCGAGGACCGCGTCCAGCAGTCCCGGCCGGGCCGAGCCGGTCAGCACCAGGACCCGGCATTCCGGATCGTCCGCGAGCAGTTCGGTGACGGCGGCCGCGTCCTCGACCAGGGCCACCGCCGGGCGGGCCGTCAGGTCCCGTACGACCTCGATGTCCGGCTGGAGTCCGAGGTGCACGGCCAGGGCCGGGTTCGCCGGGTGCAGCAGCACGCGCAGGGAGCGGGCGGGGCGGTGCGCGGAGGGCATTTCGTCCACCCCGGAAGCGTAAGTCCAGGCCCCGGTCCGCAACCGCAACACGCCTGGGGGAAAGAGCATCTGACGTGAAGTCAGGAGTCTTCCCAACTGCTGGGGCGTGCGTTATACATTCCCTCACCGGTCCTAGAACGCGTTCTAGAACGCGTCTCGCGGGGCCGGTCCCGCATACGACCTCGGTGCGGCCGACGGTGCGGACGGCCGCACCGAGGTCTTCCAAGGGCCCCGACGGCCTCGGTTTCCAACGACAGGGAGCAGCAGCCTCATGCCGATCGATGCCGCCAGGGCCCTCGCCGCCGAACCCCGCCAGGGGGACATCGGCTGGGACCACAAGGACATCCAGCTCTACCACCTCGGCCTCGGCGCCGGCCTCCCGGCCACCGACCCGGACGAACTGCGCTACACCCTGGAGTCCAGGCTCCACGTGCTCCCCAGCTTCGCGACCGTCGCCGGCGCCGGCATGGCCATGCTCGGGGGCCTCGCCGCCCCCGGGATCGACGTGAACCTCGCCTCCGTCCTGCACGGCGGCCACTCCATCGAGCTGCACCGCCCGATCCCCGTCAAGGGCCGGGCCACCTCCACCTCCAAGGTCGCCGCCCTCTACGACAAGGGGAAGGCGGCCGTGATCGTGCTGCGCTCCGAGGTCGCGGACGCCGACGGCCCGCTGTGGACCAGCGACGCGCAGCTCTTCGTGCGCGGCGAGGGCGGGTTCGGCGGGGAGCGCGGCCCCTCCGTGCGCTCCGAACTGCCCGAGCGGGCCCCCGACCGGGTCGAGGAGCGGCACGTCCGGGAGGACCAGGCGCTGCTCTACCGGCTCTCCGGCGACTGGAACCCCCTGCACGCCGACCCCGAGTTCGCCAAACTGGCGGGCTTCGACCGGCCGATCCTGCACGGCCTGTGCTCGTACGGGATGACCCTCAAGGCCGTCGTCGACACCGTCCTCGGCGGCGACGTGTCCCGGGTCCGCGCCTACCGCACCCGCTTCGCCGGGATCGTCTTCCCCGGCGAGACGCTGCGCATCCGGACGTGGCAGGAGCCCGGCCGCGTCCTGGTCGCCGTGACCGCCGTCGAACGGGACGACGCGCCGGTCCTCGCCGACACCGTCGTCGAACACGCGTAACGCAGTCAGACCGACAGAAGGAGCCGCACCGTGCGCGCAGCACTGCAGAGCGAGATCGGCCAGGACAAGCTGGAGGTCGTCGACGACATGGAGGCCGTGGGCCTCGGTCCCGGCAAGGTGAGGATCCGCATCAAGGCCACCGGCCTGTGCCACTCCGACCTCTCCGCGATGAGCGGCGTCCTGCCCCAGCCCGCCCCCTTCGTCCCCGGCCACGAGGGCTCCGGGGTGATCGCCGACGTCGGCGACGGGGTCACCCACCTGAAGCAGGGCGACCGGGTCCTGGTCTGCTGGCTGCCGCCGTGCGGACACTGTCCCTCCTGCAAGCGCGGCCAGGGCCACCTCTGCCTGGAGAGCCTGGTCAACGCGGGCACCCCCAACTTCCGCCGGGCGGGCGGGGACATCTTCGGCTTCGCGGCGACCGGCACCTTCGCCGAGGAACTCGTCGTCGACGCCAAGTGCGCGGTACCGATCCCCGACGACGTGCCCTTCGACATCGCCGCCCTCATCGGCTGCGGCGTCACCACCGGCCTCGGCGCGGCCATCAACACCGCCAAGGTGGAGGCCGGCTCCTCGGTCGCCGTCATCGGCTGCGGCGGCGTCGGCATCTCCGTCATCCAGGGCGCCAAGGTGCAGGGCGCCGCGCAGGTCGTCGCCGTCGACCCGGTGGAGTCCCGGCGCGCGGCGGCGCTGCGCTTCGGGGCGACGGAGGCGGTCGCCCCGGACGCCTTCGACGACGCCAAGAACCGCATCACCGGCGGCGAGGGCTTCGACTACGTCTTCGAGGTCGTCGGCAAGTCCGCCACCGCGCAGACCGCGTACAAGATGACCCGGCGCGGCGGCAGCGTCGTCATCGTCGGCGCGGGCGCACTCGACGACACCTTCCAGATCGACATGTTCTCGCTGTTCTTCGACGAGAAGAAGATCCTGCCCTCGATGTACGGCGGCGGCGACGTCCTGCGCTCCTACGAACGCACCATCGCGCTCTGGCGGGCCGGCCGGGTGGACCTGGAGGGACTGATCACCCACCGGGTGCAGCTCGCCGAGATCAACGACGCCCTCGACCAGATGCGCACCGGCGTGGCCCTGCGCACCTGCATCGAACTCTGACCCGTTTCGAGAGGAACCGTACGGATGTCACTGCCACTTGAGGGACTCTCCGCCATCGTCACCGGCGCCGGCCGCGGACTCGGCCGGGCCGAGGCGGTCGAACTCGCCCGGCTGGGCGCGAGCGTGGTCGTCAACGACTTCGGGCAGAGCGGCCGCGACGGCTCCGGCGAGGCCTCCGCCGCCCCGGCGGAGGAGGTGGCCGAGGAGATCCGGGCCGCCGGCGGACAGGCGGTGGCGCACCTGGGCGACGTGGCCGACTTCGAGCAGGCGCGGGAGCTCGTGGAGCTGGCGGTGTCCCGCTTCGGCAAACTGGACGTCCTGGTCAACAACGCGGGCATCCTGCGCGACCGGATGGTCTTCTCGATGTCGGAGGAGGAGTGGGACTCGGTGATCCGCGTCCACCTCAAGGGCCACTTCAACACCACGCACTTCGCCTCGGCGCACTGGCGGGAGCGGTCCAAGGCGGCGGGCGGCCCGGTCTACGGACGGATCGTCAACACCTCCTCCGAGGCCTTCCTCGGCGGTTCGGCCGGCCAGCCGAACTACGCGGCGGCCAAGGGCGGCATCGTGGGTCTGACCACCTCGACCGCCCTGGCCCTCGCCAAGTACGGGGTCACGGCCAACGCCATCTGCCCGCGCGCCCGCACCCGGATGACCGAGGACGTCTTCGCCGGCTTCCAGGTCCCGGAGGAGGGCAAACTCGACGCGCTCGCCCCCGAGCACGTCTCCCCGCTCGTCGGCTACCTGGCCTCGCCCGCCTCGGCGAAGGCCAACGGGCAGCTGTTCGTGGTGCACGGCGGGATCGTGGCCGTGATGGACCGGCCCAGGGTGGCGGCCAAGTTCGACACCACCAAGGAGGCCTTCTCCTTCGAGGAGCTCGACGAGGTCCTCACCCCGCACTACGACTCCCGCCCGGCGAACGAGACCTTCGCCGCGACGGAGGTCCTGGGCCTCAAGCACGACTGACCGCCACGGAGGGAGACGGGGCGGCGGCCCGGGGCGGGGACCCCCGGGCCGCCGCCCCGGCGCGTGCTCGGTCAGTTCAGGAACGCGAGGGCGCTCCGCAGGTCGGCCGGGCCCCGGTAGTGCACACCGGTCATGCCGAGCGCCTCGGCCGCCTCCACGTTCTCCCGCCGGTCGTCCACGAACAGGCACCGGCCCGGCGCGGTCCCCGCCCGCTCGACCGCGATCTCGTAGATCTCCCGGTCCGGCTTGGCCACCCCCACCCGGGCGCTGCTGACGACGTGGTCGGCGAAACCGGACAGGCCCATCGTCTCCAGGTCGTCCTCCAGGTCCAGGGTCGCGTTGGTGACCAGGACCAGCGCGAGCCCCGCCGCCCGGGCCTCCCCCAGGGCGCTGAGCACCGCCCCGTCCGCCGAGAACGGGGCCTTGGCCATGGCCGTGGCCAGCTCCCGCGCCCGCTCCGCGGACAGGCCGTGCCCGTCGGCCATCGCCTCGGTGACGGACTCCACCCACTGGTCCGTGGTGATCCGGCCGACCATCAGCGGCCCGTCCCGTTCCGGTGCGAACGCCACCTTCCACGTGGTGCCCTCCGGCAGCCCCGCACGGTGTTCCAGCTCGGTCAGGCGCGTGGTGTCGTAGAAGCGGATCACGTTGTCGATGTCGCACAGCACCGCGTCGAAGGGCCGGGCCGTACCGCTGTCTTCGGAGATCGTCACCGTCCCTGCCTACCACGCCCCGGCAGCCCCGCTCAGTGCAGGGGTGCCTGCTGGAGCGGTACGGGCCGGGGGGCCGGGGCCGGGGCCGGCGCGGGGTCCAGCCGGACCGGCGGGGGCGGGGCCACGGGCTGGCTCAGGCTCATGACGCCGCAGGGGACCTCCGGGACGGCGTACGGGAGCCGCAGGCGGCCCTCCGGCGTCCACAGGCCCGTGCCCCCCAGCCAGCCCGCCGGGGCGCCGAGCCGGAACACGTGCCGGTCGGCCGGGCGCCACAGCGCGAGGCCGGCCTCACCCACGCGCAGCGCCACCCCGCAGGTCTCCGGCATCAGCGCCTGGCCGGGCTGGACCGCGAACGGGGTCGCCCCGCCCTCCAGCCGCAGGCACTCCGGGAAGCGGACCGGGCGGGCACTGCCCAGCACCCCCCAGCCGAGGCGCGGTTCGCCCGGGGCGTCCGAGCGGATCACCAACAGCCCGCTGTCCGGGGCCGCCAGCAGCAGCCGGTCGTCACTGTCCTCGGAGATCTGGAGCAGCGGGCTGACCCCGCCGCCGCCCAGGTCCACGGCGACGGCCTTGGTGCGGCCGTCCAGCTCGCGGTCCAGCGCCAGCAGCCGCCCCGTCCGGTCCAGCCACACGCCGCCCGAGCAGCGGCCCGGTACGTGGGAGACCCGCTGCGGTCCGGGACGGTTTCCGGCCACCTGCCATACGGTGCTGTCCTCGGGGCCCACGGCCAGCGCGTAGGCGGCGGCCCCGTCGGGGGAGGGGGGCAGCAGGGTGACCCGCAGGCCCGGCCGCGCGGCCAGCGAGCCCAGGACGAGCTCCCCGGTACGGGGGCCCGCCGCGGCGCCCGTCGGGTACAGCAGGGCGAACACGTGCCGGTCGGCCACCCGGCGGTGGATCAGCACCCGTCCGTCGGCCAGCGGCTGCACCTCGCTGTCGGCCTCCTCGGGCTGCGCGAGCGGCAACGGCACCGCGTACGGCTCCGGCCCGGCCAGCGTCCAGCGCTCCGGGTAGCGCGCCTCCCCCTCACCGGCCAGCCGTGCGGCGTAGGCGCCGTCGGCGGTGATCGTGAACGGGTCGGTCCTCGTGATCTCGATGGCGCAGACAGTCATCCGGGCCGTCACCTCCGCCGAGGAAGCTAGTTACGTAGCCCCTGCCGAACCACACGACGCAGCAGGCTTCACACGTACGGGTGGCCACCCGCCGATTCGCCGGTGGAAGACGTCCTGATTGTGCTGTTGCATATCGGGGCGTTTGGGGTACCGGCGCGGTCGGGTCCACGCGGCCGCCCCTTCCATCGGCGCGATCCTCGGACGAGACCCCGAGCCGAGCAGCCCGGGGAACCGGCCCGAACGCCCCGAGGGGACACGAGGAACGGGCGTTTTCGAGGACGCGGCGACCCGTGGGCCGGGCCGCGGACGCCCCGGAGACGAAGGAGCCCCCAAAAAAGGGGCGGTAGCCTTGGCCTGTGCCCCGTCTCTCTGAAGTCATCGCCGCGCTGGACGCTCTCTGGCCCCCCTCGCGGGCCGAGCAGTGGGACGCCGTCGGCACCGTCTGCGGCGACCCCGACGCCGAGGTGTCCCGCGTGCTGTTCGCCGTGGACCCGGTCCAGGAGATCGCCGACGAGGCGCTGAAGCTGGGCGCCGACCTGATCGTCACCCACCACCCCCTCTACCTGCGCGGGACCACGACCGTCGAGGCGGGCACCTTCAAGGGCCGTGTCGTGCACACGCTGATCAAGAACGACATCGCGCTGCACGTGGCCCACACCAACGCCGACACCGCCGACCCCGGCGTGTCCGACGCCCTCGCCGGCGCGCTCGACCTGCGCATCACCGGCCCGCTCGTGCCCGATCCCACCGACCCGGCGGGCCGCCGCGGTCTCGGCCGGATCTGCGAGCTGGACCACCCCGAGACCCTGCGCGAGTTCGCCGCCCGCGCCGCCGCCCGGCTGCCGCACACCGCGCAGGGCATCCGCACGGCCGGCGACCCCGACGCCGTCATCCGTACCGTCGCGGTCAGCGGCGGCTCCGGCGACAGCCTCTTCGCACAGGTCCGCGCCGCCGGCGTGGACGCCTTCCTCACCGCGGACCTGCGCCACCACCCGGTGTCCGAGGCCCGCGAGCAGAGCCCGCTCGCGCTCGTCGACGCCGCCCACTGGGCCACCGAGTGGCCCTGGTGCGAGCAGGCCGCCGCCCAGCTCGACGCGATTTCCGAGCGCCACGGATGGGGTCTGCGGACCCACGTCTCGCGCGCGGTCACCGACCCCTGGACGGCGCACGCGCCGTCCGTCACACCCCCTTCTCACACAGGAGCCCCCAACTGAACGCCGAGCCCGCCGACCAGATCCGACTTCTCGACGTCCAGGCCCTGGACGTGCGGCTGTCTCAGCTCGCCCACAAGCGCAAGTCGCTGCCCGAGCACGCCGAGGTCGACTCCCTGACCAAGGACCTCAGCCAGCAGCGCGACCTGCTCGTCGCCGCGCAGACCCAGGCCAGCGACGCCGCCCGCGAGCAGACCAAGGCGGAGCAGGACGTCGACCAGGTGCGCCAGCGGGCCGCCCGCGACCAGCAGCGCCTCGACACCGGCGTCGGCATCTCGGCCCGCGACCTGGCCAACCTCCAGAGCGAGGTCGTCTCCCTCGCCAAGCGGCAGGGTGACCTGGAGGACGTCGTCCTGGAGGTCATGGAGCGCCTGGAGGCCGCGCAGGAGCGCGTCACCGGCCTGACCGAGCGCGTCGCCGCCCTGGAGACGAAGCTGACCGACGCCACCGCGCGCCGCGACGCCGCCACCGGCGAGCTCGACGACGAGGCCGCCCGCATCGCCAAGGACCGCGAGGTCATCGTCGGCTCCATGCCGGCCGACCTGATGGCCCTGTACGAGAAGATCCGCGTCAAGCAGGGCGGGGTCGGCGCCGCGCGCCTGTACCAGCGCCGCTGCGAGGGCTGCCGGCTGGAGCTCGACATGGCCGAGGTCAACGAGATCAAGGCCGCGGCCCGCAACCAGGTCGTCCGCCACGAGAACTGCGGCCGCATCCTGGTCCGTGCGGCGGACTCGGGCATCTGATGCCGCGTTTCGTCGTGGAGGCGGACGGCGGATCCCGGGGGAACCCGGGGCCCGCCGGCTACGGCGCGGTCGTCCTGGACCCGGCGACCGGTGAGACGCTCGCCGAGCGCGCCGAGTTCATCGGCGTCGCGACGAACAACGTCGCCGAGTACAAGGGCCTCATCGCGGGCCTGAAGGCGGCGGCCGAACTGGCGCCCGACGCGACGGTCCGGGTCCGGATGGACTCCAAGCTGGTCGTGGAGCAGATGTCCGGCCGCTGGAAGATCAAGCACCCGGACATGAAGCCCCTCGCCGCGGAAGCGGCGAAGGTCCTGCCGCGCGCGCAGGTCACCTACGAGTGGATCCCGCGCGAGCGCAACAAGCACGCGGACCGGCTCGCGAACGAGGCGATGGACGCGGGCAAGCGCGGCGAGCGCTGGGAGCCCTCCGCGTCCACCGCCGTGTTCACCGCCCCCTCCGGGCCCCCCGGCGACGCGGTGAAGGGCGCGGCGGCCGTCCGCGCGGCGCTGGCCGTCGCCTCCGGCGGCGCCGCGAACACCCGCGACGCCGCGGCACCCGCCGCGGCGCCGGAGTCCACGAAGACCGCCGCAGGGACCGGCTGGGGTCCCGACATGGGGGCGCCCGCCACCTTCGTGCTGCTGCGGCACGGTGAGACCGCCCTCACCCCGCAGAAGCGCTTCTCCGGCAGCGGCGGCACCGACCCCGAGCTGTCCCCGGCCGGCCGGCGCCAGGCCGAGGCCGTCGCCGCCGCGCTGGCCGCGCGGGGCACCGTACAGGCCGTCGTCAGCTCCCCCCTGCGCCGCTGCCGGGAAACCGCGCAGGCCGTCGCGGACCGCCTCGGGCTCCCCGTCACGGTCGAGGAAGGGCTGCGCGAGACGGACTTCGGCGCCTGGGAGGGGCTGACCTTCGCCGAGGTGCGGGAGCGGTTCCCGGACGACCTCCAGGCGTGGCTGGACTCTCCGAAGGCGGCCCCCACGGGCGGCGGCGAGAGCTTCGCGGCCGTCACCCGCCGGGTCTCCGCCGCCCGCGACCGGCTCCTGTCGGCCCACGCGGGCCGTACCGTCCTGCTGGTCACGCACGTGACCCCGGTCAAGACGCTGGTCCGGCTCGCCCTGGGCGCCCCGCCGGAGGCGCTGTTCAAGATGGAGCTCTCCGCGGCCTCCCTGTCGGCGGTGGCCTACTACGCCGACGGCAACGCCTCCGTCCGCCTCCTGAACGACACCGCGCACCTGCGCTGAGCGCCGGTCCCCGCGAAAGACGAGAACCCCCGCCGTCCCGGCGGGGGTTCTCGTACGTGCGCCGTCGGGCGCGGAGCAGGAGTACGGCAGACGAGCCGGCCTGTACGCCGGGTTCTGTCGCCCGGAGACCTCGCGGTCGCCGGGGAGACGGCCATCCATCTAGGACCGGCGTTGCCACCGGTCTCGTGCGGTCTACCCGCGGACATCGGGCGGGCAGCCCTCGATCGTCCGCGCAGGACCCGCCGTCCGGAGACGACCGATCCCTCTTGACCTTGCTCCGGGTGGGGTTTACCTAGCCGCCTGAGTCACCTCAGGCGCTGGTGGTCTCTTACACCACCGTTTCACCCTTACCCGGGACCGGAGTCCCGGGCGGTCTGTTTTCTGTGGCACTGTCCCGCGGGTCACCCCGGGTGGCCGTTAGCCACCACCCTGCCCTGTGGAGCCCGGACGTTCCTCGGCGGGATCCTGGGACCCCGACGCGGCCGCCCGGCCGACTCGTCTGTCGTGCCGACCATGCTACCGGCTGTCCGTGGCGGCTTGACCTTGCCGCAGCGTCAGGGTTTCTACTGAGGGGCATGCGGATCGGAGAGATCGCCGTGCTCGTCGGGGTCACCACCCGGGCGATCCGGCACTACCACCATGTCGGGCTGCTCCCGGAACCGGAGCGGCGCCCCAACGGATACCGGGTCTACACCGTGCGCGACGCCGTGCTGCTGGCCCGCGTGCGCCGGCTCACGGAGCTCGGGCTGAGCCTCGACGAGGTGCGCGACGTGCTCGCGGACGACGCCGGGCGCGAGCTGGCCGACGTACTGGCGGAACTCGACGCGGACCTCGCCCGGCAGGAGGCCGAGCTGGCCGAACGCCGGCGCCGGCTCGGGGTGCTGCTCGCCGCCGGACCGGGCGAGGGCGAACCGGTGTCGCCCGCGCTCGCCGCGCTGCTGGCCCAGGCGCCGCCGACGGACTCGGCCGCCGCCGCCAAGGACCGCGAGCACCTGCTCCTGCTGGACGCGACGGGCAACGGCGGCGAGGAGATCTACGCGGCCCTCGGGCCGCTCGCCGCCGACCCGGAGGTCCTCGCACTGTACGAGCGGCTCGACGACCTCGCCGACGCCGCCGTCGACGACCCGCGGATCGGGCCGCTCGCCGACGCGCTGGTGGCGGCCGTCCCCGAGGAGGCGTTCGCCGCCGTCCCCACCGACGGGGTGGTGGTGGACGGGTTCAAGGAGGCGCTGCTCGCCGAGTACGCCCCCGCGCAGGCCGAGGTCGTCCGCCGGGTCATGGAGGCGTTCACCCGGCGCATGGACGGGGGTGGCCGGCGATGAGCGCCGTCCGCGCGGCCCGGATCGCGGTCGCCGCCGTGATACCGGGCGAGCTGCTCCTCGTCCTGTGCCTCGCGGCCGGGGTCCGGCCGCCCGGCTGGGCGACGGCCGCCGCCGAGGCGCTGGTCCTCGGGGTGCTGCTGCTGGAGGCCTGGGTCCTGCGCGCCCTGTACGCGGCCGCCCGCGCGAGCGGGGCCACCCGGGCCGGGGCGCGGCGGGAGGCGGTGCGGGCCGTGGTGCCGGCCGTCGTACGCCGCCTGCTGCTGCACGAGCTGCGTGCGGCCGCCTCGCTGGGCCGGTGGGTGCTGCGCCGTCCGCACGGGGTCGGGCCGGGGGACGCGGCCGCCGCGTACACGGGGCCGCAGACGGCGATGATGTACGGACTGGTCTTCGTGTCGGTGGTCGAGACCGTGGCGCTGGCCTTCCTCATCCCCTGGCCGGCCGTGCACCGGGTGGTGCTGGTCCTGGACGTGTACGGGGTGCTGCTGATGCTGGCCCTGCACGCGGCCTGCGTGGTCCGGCCGCACGTGGTGGGCGCCGACGGGTCGCTGCGGATCCGGTACGGGGCGCTGTTCGACCTCACCGTCCCGGCGGACGCGGTGGCCTCGGTCCGGGTCGACCGGCGCTATCCGCAGGGCCGGCTGGTCACCCTGTCCCACGGCGACGGCGACGGCGACGGCGACGGCGACGAGCACGCCGTGCTCGACCTGATCGTGGGGAGCCAGACCTCGGTGACCCTGGAGCTGAACCGCCCGCTGGAATTCCGCCGCCCGCTCGGCGCCCGCGCGCGGGCCCGTACGATCCGCTTCCACGCCGACGACCCCCGCGCGCTGGTCACCGCACTGCGGCAACCCGCACCCCCGTGACGGGCTGCCGCACTGCGTGGGGACTCTCCGGGGGGAGGAGGAGCCGTAGGCCGAGCGTGGCAAGCCGGAGGGGCGCTGTCTTGTCAAAAACGGCACTGATCCCGCTCACGGCCGCCAGCCCGACCCCGCTCACGGCCGCCAGAGCGGATCCCCCGGGAGCAGCACGCTGGTGATCCGGCCCGGCACCCGGTCCAGGGCCGAGCCCGGCGGCAGGCCGCCGCGCAGGGCCGCGAACCGGGCGGGCGGCAGGCCGGTCATGGCCTTCACGTCCCGGCCGAAGTGGGCCTGGTCGTGGTAGCCGCAGGCGGCCGCGACCCGGGCGGGGGCGGCTCCGGCCGCGAGCCGGCGCAGGGCGTGCTGGAGCCGGAACAGGCGGGCGACGGCCTTGGGCGGCAGGCCGACCTGTTCGCGGAACCGGGCCCGCAGGTGGCGGGGGCTCCAGCCGGTCTCCTCGGTGGCCCGGGCCAGCGAGCCGCCGTCGGTCCACAGCCGGGCGAGGGCGCCGCGTACTTCGGGGGTGACGGCCGGGCCCCCGTCGAGGCGGGCGGCGAAGACGGAGTCGAGGAGGTCGAAGCGCTCGGGCCAGCCGTCGAGGGCCTGGAGCCGTTCGGTCAGGTGGCGGCCCTGCGGGCCGAGGACCTCGGCGAGGTCCACGAGGGCCTCCTCGAAGTGGACCATCGGGATGCCGAAGAGCCGGTAGGCGCCGAGGGGGCTCATGTTCACCTCCAGGCCGTGCACCGCGCCCGCGTGGACCCCGAGGGCGGGGACCGTGCGCGGCCCGCTGACCAGGGCGCGGGAGACGGCGGCGGGGCGCAGCCGGGCGGTGGACAGCTCGCCGGTGCGGGTGACCCACAGGCCCTCGCTGAAGGTGAAGACGAGGGTGACGCAGCCGGTGGGCAGTTCGAGCCGGCGCCGGGGCGCCTCGAACCGGGTCCGGAAGCCGGTGTAGTTGAGGACGTGCGGGCGCAGGACGGCGGCGGGCCGCCGCCGGCTCCCGGCGGGGGCCGCCGCGGGCGACGGTCTGGTGGGTGCGTCGAGGAAGCCCTTCGTGTCGGGGAAGCCCTTCGTGTCGAGGAAGCCCAACCGCGTTCCCTCCCCGGGCCGCTGCCGTCGTCGTCCGCGCGGGCCGGCTGGCCGCGATGCGCAGATGATGACAGGCGCCGGGGCGCGGAGCCATGGCCGCAGCCCCCCGGGTTCAGGCGGGTGCGAACAGGATCTTCGCGGTGCCCGGGTCGGCTTGCGTGAGGCGGACCCGGATGCGGCCGCCGAGGGGGAGTTCGGCGGTGGGGGATTCGACGCGGCCGACGACGGCGGGGTCCTCCAGGTGGACGGTGCCCACCCGCGGTTCGTGTTCCTTGACGTCGATGACCGTCGCCTCGAAGGTCTCCCCGACGTGGTCCTTCAGGACGGCGGCCTCGACCAGGGCCACGCACTCGCGTTCCACCGTGTTGGCCAGCCGGGTGCCCTCGGCCATCTCCCGGGGCAGCGCGTCCAGCGCCTCGACCGCCCACGCCGGGGGTTCGGTCCCGGCACACGCCGCCAGGCACAGTTCGCCGGCGTACCGGTCGGCGAGGCGGCGCAGCGGGGCGGTGCAGTGCGCGTACGGGGCCGCGACGGCGGCGTGCACGGCCGGGTCGGGGGTCTCGCCGCCGGTGAAGACGGTGTACCCGGCGCCGCGCAGCAGGGCCGTGCACTCCTGGAGGAACGCGGCGTGCGCCGGGCGGTGCGGGTCGAGGGAGCGGACCAGCTGCGCGTACGGGACGTGGTGGGGCCACTCGATCCGCAGGGCCTGCGCGGTGCGCCGCAGCCGGCCGACCGCGCCGTCCGGGGCGGCGGGCAGCGTGCGCAGGACGCCCGTACCGGCGGCGAGCATGAGGTCGGCGGCGGCCATGCCGGTCATCAGGGAGATCTGGGCGTTCCAGCCGTCCGCGGGGAGCGGGGCCCGGTAGGCCAGGCCGTACGTGCCCCCGTGCTCGGTGATCTCCTGTTCGGGGACGTTCAGGGAGATGCCGCCGCGTTCGGTCTCCAGTGCCTCGCGCAGTGTCCCGATGTCCCTCAGCAGGGCCAGGGAGGCGTCGGCGGTGCCGGTGTCGAGGGCCTTCTGCACGCCCTCGTAGTCGAGGCGGGCGCGGCTGCGGACGAGGGCCCGGCGGACCTCGGTGGTCTCGACGCGGCCCTCGGCGTCCAGGTCGAGCCGCCACACGAGGGCGGGGCGGGTCCGGTCGGGGAGCAGGCTGCCGGCGTCCTCGGAGATCACGGGCGGGTGGAGGGGGACCTTCCCGTCGGGGAAGTAGAGGGTGGTGACGCGCCGGTGGGCTTCCGCGTCGAGGGCGCCGCCGGGGGTGACGAAGGCGGCGACGTCGGCGATGGCGTAGTGGACGCGGTAGCCGCCGGTCCGCCGGGCGAGGTGGACCGCCTGGTCGAGGTCGACGGAGCCCGGCGGGTCGATGGTGAAGAACGGGAGGTCGGTGGCGTCGAGGGTGGGCAGCCGGGGTGCGGCGGCGGCCCGTCCGGCCTCGGCGAGGACCGCGGCCGGGAACTCCTCGGGCACGCCCAGTCGCGTCCGCAGTGCGCGCAGCGCGGCCCGCAGGGCAGCCCCGTCTGCGCCGGTGATGTGCATGTGGCGGCGTGGCATGGACCGAGCCTAGGGCTTTTCACCCGTTGAGGGCGGATTCAGGGCTTGCGTCCGTGCGGTCGGGCGGTCCTTGAGGCGGGTCCGGGGGGTGCGGCGGGCGGTCTACCCTGGCTCGGGGGCCGCACCCCCTGCGCCACGTCGTACTGAAGGAGAACCACCGTGCTCGTGCTGCTGCCGCCCTCCGAGGGAAAGGCCGCCGGCGGCTCCGGCGCACCGCTGGATCCGCACTCCCTGTCGCTGCCGGGGCTGGCCGGTGCGCGCGCGGCCGTGCTGGAGGAACTGGTCGAGCTGTGCGCGGCGGACGAGACGAAGGCCCGTGAGGTGCTCGGGCTCAGCGAGGGGCTGCGGGGCGAGGTCGCGAAGAACGCCGCGCTGCTGTCCGCACCCGCCCTCCCGGCGGGGGAGATCTACACCGGTGTCCTCTACGACGCCCTCGGCCTGGCGGACCTGCCGGCGGCCGCCCGGGCCGCCGCGGAGCGTTCGCTGCTGGTCTTCTCCGGGCTGTGGGGTGCGGTACGGGTGACGGACCGGATCCCCTCGTACCGCTGCTCGATGGGCGTCAAGCTGCCGGGGCTCGGCGCTCTGGGCGCGTACTGGCGCACCCCGATGGCCGGGGCGCTGCCGGAGGCGGCGGGGGACGGGCTGGTGCTCGACCTGCGGTCCTCGGCGTACGCGAGCGCGTGGAAGCCGAAGGGCGAGGCGGCCGGCCGCACGGCCACCGTGCGGGTGCTGCACTCGCAGATCGTGGACGGCGTGGAGAGGCGTTCGGTGGTGAGCCACTTCAACAAGGCCACCAAGGGCCGTCTGGTCCGCGACCTGCTGCTGGCCGGAGCCGCCCCCGCGGCCCCCGCCGAGCTGGTCACCGCCCTGCGCGACCTCGGCTACGCGGTGGAGGCCGAAGCGCCCGCGAAGGCGGGCAAGGCCTGGTCGCTGGACGTGGTCGTGACGCAGATCCACTGAGGCCGGCCAGCCGGCAGCCCGCCGGCCGGGCGGTACGGGGGCGCCGCCCCGGCACCGCCCGGAAGCTCAGCGGCCCAGGGGCCAGGCCACGGTGGCCGGGGTGTGCCCGGCCTCGCCCGCGTACTGGGCGCAGGCGTCGGTCAGGGTCTCCAGCAGGGTCAGGGGGTCCGGGAGCGGATGGCCCATGTCGCGCAGCCAGCTCACCGAGAGGTCACCGGGCAGCGTCGACGGGGGGAGCAGGACGTAGCTGCCGCGGCAGTGCCAGCGCAGGCCCGGGTGCTCGTCCATCGTCTCGGGGTGGCAGTCCAGTTCGCAGGGCCACCACTCGTCCTCGTCCTCCGGCGTACCGCGGGTCGCCGTGAAGAACAGCATCCGGGCCTGGTCGCCCGTACCGCCCGATTCGGCGACGGGTCCGACCTCGATCCCGGCGGCCAGCAGGCGCTCCAGCGCGCCGCGGCCCGCTTGCAGGGGCACGTCCAGGACGTCGTGGACCATGCCCGTCGCGGTGATGAAGTTGGCCTGGGGCTGGTTGCGCGCCCAGCGTTCGATCTGCCCCCGGTCGGTGGTCGACTGCGTCTGCCAGGCGAAGGAGACGGGGTGCCGTGCGGGGGTGGGACAGCCGATGCGGTCGCACGAACATCGGTAGCCGGCGGGATGGGCGGCGGGGGCGATCGGGAGACCTGCGGCGGCGACGGCCAGGAGCAGCGCCTCGCGTTCCCTGCCGGGGTCTTCGGGAGCCGGTTTGGAGCGGCGGCGCAGCCACTGGGAAATCCTGCTCTGCTCGCCGCGTTTGACGCGGCCGGACTCAGACCCCATCTATCCCCTCACCTCACCGTTGACCCGGCAGACCGGCCCAGACCAAGACATCGTCCCACCATCCTGCGCGCCGGGTGACCGCACCCCACGATCGGGGTCCCCCCGGAGCGGCCGGATCCGGCCGTGTGTTCCCGGCCGCGCAGGGCGTCGCGGCCCGCCGGGCCGGGCGCGGCCGCCCCGGTCCGTGACCTATCCCACGCCGCCGGACGCCGGTCCGGGGCGTGCGCCGGGCCCGGCGTTCGCCCGCAGCACCGCGTCCACGAGCGCGTCGGTGTAGGCGTGCGTCAGCGGGGCGGTCCGCATCAGCCAGCGGTAGGTGAGCGGCCCGAGCAGCATCTCCACCGTCAGCCGCAGGTCGGTGTCCGGGGCGAGGTGCCCGGCGTCCCGGGCCGCCCGCAGCCGGGCTTCGTACAGGGCGAGCTGCGGTTCGAGGAGCTGCTCGGTGAAGCGGGCCCCCAGCTCCGGGTCGGTCGCTCCGGCGGCGGTCAGGGCGCGCGCGGGGGCTTCGTACTTCTCGTCGTTGAACTCGTCCACCGTGGCCCGCAGTACGGACTTCAGGTCGGCCGCGAGGTCCCCGGTGTCGGGGAAGCCCGACCAGTCGGCGTCCGTCTCCGCGTCCCCGGCCAGCGCGAGCGAGGCGTCCAGGAGGACGGCCGCCTTCGAGGACCACCAGCGGTAGATGGTCTGCTTGCCGACCCCGGCGCGGGCGGCGATGGCCTCGATGGTCAGCTTGTTGTAGCCGACCTCTCCGACCAGCGCGAGCGCGGCGTCGAGGATGGCGCGCCGCGAGCGGTCGCTGCGGCGGGTGGCGTCGGGAGTCTTGCTCATACGGGCCAACGTACCAATGCGAGACGTCTCGTCTTCCAGCGATCTCATAAACCACCCGGTCAGTTCACTGCGCGGTTTCCGTTGAGGAGAGACGATTCTCTTCACACACGCACGCCCCGTGAGTCCGCAAGTCGTGAGGAGCCTTCTTTGCGCAGAGACGCCACACCCCGGCGCTACCTGATGTGCCCACCCGCACACTTCAAGGTCACGTACTCCATCAACCCGTGGATGGACCCCACGAAACCGGTGGACCTGCCCCTCGCACAAGCCCAGTGGGAAGACCTCCGGGACCGCTACCGGGCCCTCGGCCACACCGTCGAGACCCTCGAACCGCAGCCCGGCCTGCCCGACATGGTCTACGCGGCCAACGGCGCCCTGGTCGTCGACGGCCGGGTGCTCGGGGCCCGGTTCGCCTACCCGGAGCGCACCGCCGAGGCGGAGATCCACCTCGCGTGGTTCCGCTCGCACGGATTCCGGGACGTCCACGAGCCGTCCCACGTCAACGAGGGCGAGGGCGACTTCGCCGTCACCGCCACCTACATCCTCGCCGGCCGGGGCTTCCGCTCCAGCCCGCTCTCGCACGACGAGGCCCAGGAGTTCTTCGGCCGCCCCGTCATCGGCCTCGACCTGGTGGACCCGCGCTTCTACCACCTGGACACGGCCCTGTGCGTGCTCGACGGGGACGAGATCATGTACCACCCGCAGGCCTTCTCGGCCGGGAGCCGGGCCGTGCTGCGCCGGCTCTTCCCGGACGCCCTGCTCGTGGACACCCAGGACGCGGAGGCCTTCGGGCTGAACTCCGTCTCCGACGGCCGCCACGTCCTGCTCCCGCAGGCGGCGACCGGACTGCTCGCACCGCTGCGCGACCGCGGCTTCGAGCCCGTCCCGATGGACCTGGGCGAACTGCTCAAGGGCGGCGGCAGCGTGAAGTGCTGCACCCAGGAGCTGCGGCCCGCGGCCGGGGACTGAGGGACCCGCGCGCGCTACGGGGCGTCGGCCGGGGGCCACTCCTGGCCCCAGTCGACGTCCCGGGCCGCCTTGTAGAGGCCGCCGTGGCGCTTGGTCACGGTGGCCCGGGTCAGGCCCTGCTCCCGGGGGCCGCACAGCTCCAGCTGGACGAGCCCCTTCCGGATCTGCGGCCTCCGCGTGATCCGGGAGGGGACCGGCGCCACGGGGAACCGGGCCGCGGCGACGTAGCTGAACTTCTCGTCCTCGTACGCGAGGGAACCGCCCTTGACCTGCCGGTGCAGGGAGGATCGGCTGACCCGCGCCGAGAAGTGGCACCAGTCCTGGCCGACCTCGATCGGGCAGGTGCCGTCGTGCGGACAGGGCGCGGCCACCTTCAGCCCGGCCCCGATGAGCTGGTCGCGGGCCTCGCGGATGCGCAGGTACCCCTCGGGCGTGCCCGGCTCGATCAGCACCACGGCCTGCCCGGCGCGGGCGGCCTCGGCGACGACGGCCCGGCGGGCCTGCTCCGTCAGCTCTCCGAGCACGTACGACACCGTCACCAGGTCGGCCTCGGGCAGGCTGATCCCGCTGCCGATGACCGCCCGCCGCCACTCGGCGCCGCGCAGCACCTCGGAGGACGAACGCCCCGCCAGCTCCTTGCCGAGGGCCAGCGCCGGCTCCGCCCAGTCCAGCACCGCGGTCGTGCGGGGCCCGTCCCAGGTGGCGTCGACCGCCCAGGTGGCCGCGCCGGTGCCGCCGCCCACGTCCACGTGCGAGGCCGGCGACCAGTCCGGAGCGGCCCCGGCCAGCCCGTCCAGGGCGGACCGTACGGCTTCGAAGGTCGCCGGCATGCGGTACGCCGCGTACGCCGCGACGTCGGAGCGGTCGCGCAGCACGGGGACGTCGGTCGGGATCGTGCCCCGGTAGTTGGAGATCAGCCGCTCGACGGCGGCCGC
Source organism: Streptomyces sp. NPDC006512 (assembly GCF_040611935.1). Taxonomy (NCBI): domain Bacteria; kingdom Bacillati; phylum Actinomycetota; class Actinomycetes; order Kitasatosporales; family Streptomycetaceae; genus Streptomyces; species Streptomyces sp. NPDC006512. The sequence continues at coordinate 27,509 of NZ_JBEXPG010000025.1, forward strand.
GGCCTGCTTCGGCGGGAGCCCGTCGAGGAGTCCGCCCAGCGCGGACCGGAGGGTTTCGGCGGTGGTCGGGACGGAGGCGGGGACGGAGGCGTTCACCCGCGAAGTTTACGGCGCTCCGAGGGGCCGCCCGGCATCACCGGCACGGCCCCCGCGGACCCCGCGCACTCAGCCGCGCTGCGCGGTCACCCCGCGGCCGCCATCGGGCTCCGGGGCCGCCACGGCCGGCACATCCCGAGGAAGCAGACCGCCGACAGCAGCGAGCAGACCAGCTGGACCAGCGCCATCGGCACCGCCGTGTCCTCGCCCGCGATCCCGACCAGCGGCGAGGCGATCGCCCCGACGAGGAAGGAGGAGGTGCCCAGCAGCGCGGACGCCGATCCGGCCGCGTGCGGGGTGCGCATCAGGGCCTGCGCGTTGGTGTTCGGCAGCAGCAGGCCCATCGCCGACATCAGGACGAACAGGGCCGAGGCGACCGGGAACAGCCCGACCTCGCCGAACACCCCGGTCGACATCAGCAGCAGGGCCACGGAGGCGACGGTGATGATCCCGATGCCCACGGCCAGCGCCTTGTCCAGGCTGACCCGGCCGACCAGCAGCTTGCCGTTGATCTGGCCGACGACGATCAGGCCGACGGAGTTCACGCCGAACAGCAGGCTGAAGGCCTGCGGGGAGGCGCCGTAGATCTCCTGCACCACGAACGGCGAGGCGGATATGTAGGAGAACAGCACCGCGAACGCGAAGCCGCCCGTCAGGGTGTACCCGGCGAAGACCCGGTCGCCGAGCAGCCCCCGCATGGTCCGCAGGGCCGCGCCCACGCCCCCGGTCTGGCGCCGCTCCGGCGGCAGCGTCTCGTCGAGGCTGCGCCACACGACGGCGGTGAGCGCGGCGCCGACCACGGTCAGCACGACGAAGACGCCCCGCCAGTCCGCGAACCGCAGGACCTGGCCGCCGATCAGCGGAGCGACGATCGGGGCGGCCCCGGATATCAGCATCAGCGTCGAGAAGAACCTGGCCATCTCGACCCCGTCGTACAGGTCGCGCACGACGGCCCGCGCGATGACGATGGCGGCCGCTCCGGCCAGGCCCTGGAGCAGCCGGAAGCCGATCAGCAGCTCGGCGGTCGGGGCGAGGGCGCAGATCGCGGTGGCGAGGACGTAGACGACCATGCCGATCAGCAGGGGCCTGCGGCGGCCCCACTTGTCGCTCATCGGGCCGATGACCAGCTGGCCCAGAGCCATGCCGGCGAGGCAGGAGGTGAGGGTGAGCTGGACGGTCGCGGCCGGGCTGTGCAGGGCGTTGGTGACCTCCGGCAGCGCCGGCAGGTACATGTCCATGGACAGCGGGGGGAGGGCGGTGAGCCCGCCCAGCACGAAGGTGACGAGCAGTCCGGTGCGCCGCGCGGCCGCCAGGGGTGCGGGCGCGGTGCCGGCTTCCGGGACGCCGGCGGCGACGGTGGCGGGGTCCGGGACGGGGGCGGTGGACAGGGCGGGCGCGGAGGACTTTTCGGGCGACGGCACGGGCGACGGCTCGGGTGACGGCTCGTGCGAGGGGGCCGTCGAGGGGCCTCTCTCCGACATGCGGAACTCCAGTCTTTTCATCTGCTTTACGCACCCCTGACCGACCCATGCTCTCAGCTGTCGGAACGTCCGTGGCCCGGTCGCCGGTGTGACGTAGCCTGCGGCCCCATGAGCGCACGTCTGAGCAAGATCGCAGTAGTGACCGGGGCCGGCTCCGGTATCGGCCGCGCCGTGGCCCTGACCCTGGCGGAGGCCGGCTGGTCCGTGGCCGTCGCCGGCCGCCGGGCCGAACCCCTGGCGGAGACCGCCGCGGCGGCCGGGGCCGGAGCCGACGTCTTCCCCGTACGGGCCGACGTCAGCGACCCCGACGACGTGAACGCGCTCTTCGCGGCCGTACGGGAACGCCACGGCCGCCTGGACCTGCTGTTCAACAACGCCGGCACCTTCGGTCCGGCCGGAGTCCCGCTGGAGGACATCGGCTACGAGGCCTGGCGCTCGGTCGTCGACGTCAACCTGACCGGGTCCTTCCTGTGCGCCCAGGCGGCCTTCCGGCAGATGAAGGCCCAGGACCCGCAGGGCGGCCGGATCATCAACAACGGTTCCATCTCGGCGCACGTCCCGCGCCCGAACTCCGTCGCCTACACGGCGACCAAGCACGCCATGACCGGCCTGACGAAGTCCCTCTCCCTGGACGGACGTCCGTACCGGATCGCCTGCGGGCAGATCGACATCGGCAACGCGGCGACCGAGATGACCGAGCGCATGCAGACCGGCATCCTCCAGGCCAACGGACAGCTCGCGGTCGAACCCGTCATGGACGCCGCCGACGTGGCCCGCACGGTGCTGCACATGGCGGAGCTGCCGCTGGAGGCGAACGTGCAGTTCGCGACGGTGATGGCGACCGCGATGCCCTTCATCGGGCGCGGCTGACCACCGGGAATGACACCCCGTCCGGCGGGGTTGAGCCGGTCATGACGACCGAAGTACTGCGCTACACCGCCTTTTCCGAGGACCCGGCCGGCGGCAACCCCGCCGGGGTCGTCCTCGACGCGTCCGGCCTGGACGAGACCGCCATGCTGGCGATCGCCGCCCGGCTCGGCTACAGCGAGACGGCCTTCCTCACCGGCCCGGCCGGGCCCGTACCGCCGGGGGAGGCCGCCCCGGACCCCGGACGCGGCTTCACCGTGCGGTACTTCAGCCCCAAGGCCGAAGTGCCGTTCTGCGGGCACGCCACCGTCGCCGCCGCCGTGGCGCTGGCCGAGCGGATCGGCCCCGGGGAGCTGCTCTTCGACACCCGGGCCGGGACCGTACCGGTCTCCGTCACCGCCGCGGACGGGGGCCTGCGGGCGACCCTGACCAGCGTCGTCCCGCACGTCGAGGACATCGCCGGAGCCGACCTCGCCGAGGCGCTGGCCGCCCTCGACTGGCCGGCGGGCGACCTCGACCCGCAGCTGCCGCCGCGGATCGCCTACGCCGGAGCCCGCCACCTCGTGCTCGGCGCCGCCACCCGCGCCCGGCTCGCCGACCTGGCCTACGACTTCCCCCGGCTGGAGGCCCTGATGCGGCGCCTGGACCTCGTCACGGTCCAGCTCGTGCACCGGGCGGGCCCGGCCCTGTTCCACGTACGGGACCCCTTCCCGGTCGGCGGCGTCGTCGAGGACCCCGCCACCGGAGCCGCCGCGGCCGCCTTCGGGGCGTACGCCCGCGAGCTCAGCCTCGTCCCGGAGCAGGCGGTCCTCACCCTCCACCAGGGCGACGACATGGGCCGCCCCGGCGTCCTGACCGTCGAGCTGCGGGCCGGCGACCCCCGCGTGCGGGTGGCCGGCGCGGGCGTACGGATCCCCTGATGCGGCTGGTCTCGTACGCGCAGGCAGAACTCCCCGAGGCCCTCGCCGACCGGATCGCCGCCCTGGAGGCGACGGCCTGGCCCGGCGCGGCCCCCGGACACGACCCCGCCCTCGACCCGCGGGCGCTGCTGCTCGTGGACGCCGCCGGGACGGTCGGCGCCTCACTCGCGCTGCTGTACAAGGAGGTTCCGGTCGCCGGCCGGACCTGCCGCGCGGCCGGGCTCAGCTCGGTGGTGACCCGGCCGGAGCTACGCGGCCGGGGGCTCGGCGGCCGGCTGGTGGACGCGGCCCGCATGGCCCTGGCCGCCGACCCGGCGGTGGACCTGGCCCTGTTCAGCTGCGACCGGCCGCTGGCCCCGTTCTACGAGGGGGCCGGCTTCGGCTGCCTGCCCGGCACCGTCCTGGTCGGAGGCACCCCGGCCGAACCCCTGGCCACCGACGCCCCCGGCTTCGACAAGGCCGTCCTCGCGGCGTTCTTCACCCCGGATCCGGAAGCGGACCGCGCCGCGCTGACCGGGGTCCGCGTCCCGCTCCACCCGGGGGACGTCGACCGGCTCTGGTGACACCGCGGCCGGACCCGGCGGCCGGGCCGCCCGGCAGCCCCCGCCGCGGGGTGTCAGTCCCGGTCGGCCGCGCCCGGCGCCGGGGCGGAGGCCGGGGCGGGCGGGCCCGACGGGCGGCCGGAGCGGGCCGGCAGCAGGAACAGCGTCAGGACCACGGCCAGGTACAGCGTCCAGACCACGAGCTGGAGGACGGTGGGGTCGGGCTGGAAGTTGAGGACGCCCTTGAGGAGGACCCCGTACCAGCTGTCCGGCGGGACGGCCCCGCTGATGTCGAAGGCCCTGTTCTCCAGGCCGCCGAGGAAGCGGGCCTCCTGGAGGTCGTGGACCCCGTAGGCGAGCACGCCCGCGGCCACGACCACCAGCATCCCGCCGGTCCACTTGAAGAACTTCGCCAGGTTGATCTTCAGCGCGCCGCGGTAGAACAGCCAGCCCAGCACGATCGCCGTCGCGATGCCGAGCAGCACCCCGATCAGCGGGGCGGAGGAGCCCTCGCCGCTGGCCCGGACCGAGGCCCACACGAACAGGGCGGTCTCCAGGCCCTCGCGGCCCACCGCGAGGAACGCGGTGGCCACGAGCGCGCCGGTGCCCATGGCGAGCGCCGTGTCGAGCCTGCCGTGCAGATCGGCCTTCAGGTGCCGGGCGGTGCGCTTCATCCAGAAGACCATCCACGTCACCAGGCCGACGGAGAGGATCGACAGGGTGCCGCCCAGCAGCTCCTGCGCCTCGAAGGTCAGCTCCTGGGTGCCGAATTCGAGCAGGGCGCCGAAGGCGAGGGAGATCGCGCAGGCGATCGCGATGCCCGTCCACACCGGGCGCAGCGCGGCCCGGTTGTCGGTCTTGACGAGGTAGGCGACCAGGATGCAGACGACGAGGCTGGCTTCCAGGCCCTCGCGCAGGCCGATCAGATAATTGCCGAACACGGCGGTTCCTCTCCGGAGGGGACTACGCGAACAGCGTCCGGCCCCACCAGTCGTCCTCGTCGCGGACGCCCGGCGGGACGGCGAAGACGGCCGAACCCACGTGCTGGATGTATTCGTTGAGGACGTCGGACTTCGCCAGGCTGCGCTGGACGGGGACGAAGCCGGTGCGGACGTCGCGCTGGTAGGCGAGGAAGAACAGGCCCGCGTCGAGCCGGCCCAGACCGTCCGTGCCGTCGGTGAAGGAGTAGCCGCGGCGCAGGATGGTCGCCCCGTTGTTGCTGTCCGGGTGTGCGAGGCGGACGTGCGCCTCGGGCTTCATCGCCTTCAGGAAGGGCTCGTCGCGTTCCTTGGACTTGCCCACCGGGGCGCCCTCGCCCTTGTCGCGGCCGAAGATGTCCTCCTGCTCCTGGAGGGAGGTGCGGTCCCAGGTCTCGATGTTCATGCGGATGCGCCGGGCGACCAGGTACGAGCCCCCGGTCATCCAGTCGCCGCCGTCCCCGGCGCCGACCCAGACGTGCCGGTCCAGGGCCGCGGTGTCGGTGCCCGCGATGTTCCGGGTACCGTCCTTGAAGCCCATCATGTTGCGCGGGGTCTGCTCGTCGGGGGTCGTCGACGAGGTCTTGCCGAAGCCGAGCTGCGACCAGCGCATCGCGGTCCGGCCGAAGCCGATACGGGCCAGCTGCCGGACGGCGTGCACCGCGACCTGCGGATCGTCGGCGCAGGCCTGCACGCAGAGGTCGCCGCCGGAGCGGGCCGGGTCGAGGTTGTCGCCGGGGAACAGCTCCAGGTCGACCAGGGCGGCCGGGCGCCGGCCCTCCAGGCCGAAGCGGTCCTTCGCGAACAGGCCCGGGCCGAAGCCGACGGTCAGGGTGAGCCGGGAGGGCTTCAGGCCGAGCGCCTCGCCCGTGTCGTCCGGCGGGGCCTGCGGGAGGCCGCCGAAACCGCCCTCGCCGACCGGGAGTCCGGCCGTCATCAGCCGGGCCGCCACGGTCCACTCCTTGAGCAGCGCGACCAGCTCGGCGCGGTCCTTGGTCTTCACGTCGAACGCCGCGAAGTGCAGCCGGTCCTGGACCGGGGTCGCGATCCCCGCCTGGTGCTCCCCGTGGAAGGGCACGGCCCCGCCGGCCGAGGCCGCCGGTACCGCGTCCGTACCGGCGTGGAAGGCGGCGACCCCGCCGCCGGCCGCGGCGGCGCCGAGCGCGAGCCCGGCCCCGCCCCAGCCGAGCAGGGCGCGGCGCGAGGGGCCGTTCGCCCTGCCGCCGGTCTCTTCCGGCTCCGAGTCGCTCATCGGGTTCTCCCGCCTCTCCCGTCCATGTTTCCGTCCGGCCCCGGGGCCGGGACTACTTGACGACCGCGGCGGCCAGCTTCGAGAGCGGCTCGGCGAGCGCGTTCACACCGTCCGAGAGCTCCTTGCGCTCCGCCTCGCCGACCTTGTCGTAGGAGGTGAACTCGTAGGAGGTCTTGTCGGCGCGGTACTTGTCGAGCAGCGCGGTCAGTGCCGCGAACTGGGTGTCCAACTGCTTGGTGAGCGCGGCGTCGTTCTTCTGCGCGGCCGGCTTCAGGAGCTCGTAGGACTTCTGCGCGCCTTCGAGGTTGGCCTTGAAGTCGACGAGGTCGGTGTGGCTGTAGCGCTCTTCCTCGCCCGTCACCTTGCCGGTGGCGACCTCGTCGAGGAGCTCCTTGGCGCCGTTGGCCATGGAGGTCGGGGTGATCTCCGCCTGGCCGACCTTCTTCTGCCAGTCGGTGAGGTCGGTGATCAGGGTGTCGGCGAGCTTCTTGTCGTTGTCGTCGATCTTGTTGTCCTGGAAGAGGGACTTCTCCAGGCGGTGCCAGCCCGTCCAGTCCTTCGCCGGGTCCTGGCCGGCCTCCAGGCCGTCCTCGCGGACGTCGACCTTCGGGTCGATGTCGCCGAAGGACTCGGCGACCGGCTCGGTGCGCTCCCAGCCGATGCGGGAGGGCGCGTACGCCTTCTTCGCGGCCTCGACGTCCCCGGCCTTGACGGCGTCCGCGAAGACCTGGGCCTTCGGGAGGGTCTCGTCGGCCTGCTCCTGCACGTACTTGCGGTAGGCGGCGACCGCGGCGTCCAGCTCGGGGGAGCGCTTCTCGCCGCCGCCCTGACCGGTGGCCTTGACCTTCTGGCGGATGCCGTCGCCCTTCATGCCCGGCTTGCAGACGACCGTGTAGTCGCCGGCCTTGATCTCCGCGGTGATGGAGGCCTTGGTGCCGGGGCCGATGTTCTCGCGCTCGGTGACGATCCGGTCGTCGGGGAAGAGCACGTACAGCTCGGTGACCTTGGAGCCCTTGTTCTCGACCTCGATGGTGACCTTGCCGGACGGGAACTCGGTCGTGGAGACCTCGCAGGCGCTGTCGGTCGCGTTCACGTGGATCGCGTCCGAGCCGCCGCCCCCGCCCTTCTCGGCGCAGCCGGTCACGGCGGTGAGCGCGGCCACGGCGGCGGCCGCGGTGAGGACGGTGATGCGAGCGGGGCGCATGGGTGCTCCAGATGAGGCGGACGACGGGTGAAGGGCCAGTGAGGCGGACCTAACTTAACCGAGGCTTACCTCACCCGTACCAGCTCGACCAGTGAATCACCTCTCACATTTCGCGCCCGGACACAAGGCCGTCACGGCCCTTCCATGGCGCCCCCAAGCGGCGGTCAAGCGAGGGTCAAGTCCGTGTCCGCGTCCGTCCCGGCGTCCGTGTCGGCGTCCGCGTCCGGCTTCGGCGCGGCGGAGCGGCCGACGGGTCCCGGGCCGCCCTCCGCGCGCAGCGGGACCACGAGCGGCGCACCGGTGCGCGGGTGCGGGAGCACCTCCACCGGCTGCCGGTACACCCGGCTCAGGAGTGCGGCCTCGAACACCTCGGACGGGGGCCCGGCCACCGCGATCCGGCCGTCGTGGAGCACGGCCGTCCGGTCGGCGTACGCCGCCGCGAGCCCGAGGTCGTGCAGGACGACGACCACCGCGTCCCCGGCCGCGGCCCGCTCCCGGCAGATCCGCAGCACCAGCTCCTGGTGGCGCAGGTCCAGGGCCGCCGTGGGCTCGTCGAGCAGCAGCAGCGGCGCCCGCTGGGCCAGGACGCGGGCCAGCGCGACCCGGGCGCGTTCGCCGCCGGACAGGGCGGAGAACGGGCGCTCGGCGAACGCGGTGACCTCGGTGGCGGCCATGGCGGCGGCCACCTCCTCCTCGTCGGAGTCGGCGAGCGGGGTGCCCGCCCAGGGGGCGCGGCCCATCCGCACGACGTCCGCCACGGGGAAGGGGAAGGACAGCGCGGCCGACTGGGGGAGCACGGAGCGGCGCAGGGCCAGGTCGGGCGCCGACCAGTCGCCGACGGGGCGCCCGTCGATCCGTACGGTCCCGGAGGCGGCGGGCAGGTCGGCGGCGAGCGCGGCGAGCAGGGTCGACTTCCCCGCGCCGTTCGGGCCGACCAGGGCCAGCACCTCGCCGGCCACGGCGGTCAGCGCGATCCCGGCGAGGACCTCGCGGTCCCCGAGCCGGACGTGCAGGTCCTCGGCCTCGGCGACGGCGTCCCCGGGGTCCGGCCGGCGCGGCACCGTCCGCTGGTGGCGTCCGAACAGTGCGGTCAGCTTGCCGGTCACGCCCAGCCTCCTTGCTTGCGGCGGGTGCGGCGCAGCAGCCAGAAGAAGAACGGGCTGCCGATCAGGGCCGTCAGCACGCCGAGGGGCAGCTCGGCGGGCTGGGCGAGGGTACGGGCGGCCAGGTCGCCCGCGACCAGGACGACGGCCCCGGCCAGCGCGCTGCCCGGTACCAGGAAGCGGTGGCCGGGCCCGTTCGCCATCCGCAGCAGGTGCGGGACGAGCAGGCCGACGAAGGTGATGACGCCCGCGACGGCGACGGCGGCCGCCGTCAGCAGCGCCACGACCAGGATCAGGGCCAGGCGCAGCCGCTCGACGTCGATGCCGAGGTGGCGCGCGGGCCGCTCGCCGAGCGCGAGCAGGTCGAGCTTGCGGGCGTAGAAGGGGGCGACGAGCAGGCCCGCGAGCGCGCAGGGGAGCACGGCGAGCACCTTGGGCCAGGTGGCCTGGGCGAGCGAGCCGAGCTGCCAGAAGGTGATCTGGTTGACCTGGCCGCTGTCCGCGAAGAAGACGAACAGGCCGATGAGGGCGCCCGCGAAGGCGTTCACGGCGATGCCGGTGAGGATGAGGGTGACGACCTCGGTCCGGCCGCCGTTGCGGGACAGCAGGTAGACGGAGGCGACGGTGATCAGGCCGGCGACGAAGGCGCAGGCCGTGATGGTCCAGTTGCCGAAGAAGCTGAGGCCCAGTCCGATCGCGGCGACGGCGCCGACGGCGGCGCCCGCCGAGATGCCGATCACGCCGGGCTCGGCGAGCGGGTTGCCGAAGACGCCCTGCATCAGGGCGCCCGCGCAGCCGAGGCTGGCGCCGACCAGCAGCGCGAGCACGACGCGCGGCAGCCGTACGTTCCACAGCACGCTCTCCCCGACCCGGTCGAGGGCGGCGCCGCCGAGGCCCGTGCGGTGCTGGACGGAGGCGAGTACGTCCCCGGTGGGGATGCGGTAGGCGCCGGTCCCGGCGGAGAAGAGGGCGAGCGCGACGAGTACGACGGCGAGGGCCACCGTCAGCAGCAGGGCCCGTCGGCCGCGCGGCCGGGCGGACTTCGCCACGGGCCCCTTCGCCACGGGCCCGGCCGGGGCGCCGGCGGCGGTGTCCTTCGGGGCGGCGGGGGAGTCCGCGGCGGCCGGCTGCGGGGGATCGTAGGACAGGGTCATGCTCAGGCGCCCTTGCCGTAGAGCTGCGCGACCAGGGAGGCGAGCACCTGGTCGGTCCGGGGGCCGTAGTTGAGCAGGACGCCGTCGTCGACGCTGACCACCCGGCGGTCCATGCCGGCCGGGGTCTGCGCGACGCCCGGGACCTTGACCAGGCCGTCGATGCCGCCGACCGATTCGAGGCCCTTGGTCATGACCAGGATCGCGTCGGGCGCGGCGGCGGCCAGGGCCTCGCTGGTGATCGGGGTGAAGTCCTTGCCGAGGCCGGACTCCTTGCCGGTGTCGACGGCGCCCGCCGCCTCCAGCAGCGAGGCCGCGCCGGAGTCGGAACCGCCGAGCAGGTACACGGAGGCGGTGCCGCGCAGGTAGAGGAACGCCACGCGGGGCTTCTTCCCCGAGGCGGCCGGGATGTCCTTGCGAACGGCGGCGATCCGGTCGGCGGTGCGCTGGTTCAGCTGCGTACCGGCCTCCTTGACGCCCAGGGCGCCGGCCACCGCGTCGATCCGCTTCGGGACGTCCTCCAGCGTTTTGGCGGGGGCGATCACCAGGACCGGGATCCCCGCGTCACGGATCTGCTGAATCGCTTCTGCGGGACCGGTGGTGGTCTCGGCCAGCACCAGCGTCGGACGCAGCGACAGCACGCTCTCGGCGGAGACGTCGTGTCCACGTGTCACCACCGGCAGGGCCGAGGCCTGCTCGAAGGTGGCGGTGATGTCCCGGGCGACGACCTGCTTGCCGAGCCCGAGGGTCTGGACGATCTCGTTGAGGCTCCCGGTCAGCGGGATGACCCGGTCCGCGGAAGTGACGGTCACCTGGGCTCCGTCCGCCGAGGGCACGGTCACCGGGAGCGCCGGAACGGGCGCGGCGGCGAGCGGCTCGACCCGGTCCGGGACCGCGGCGGCGGCCGGAGCGGGGGAACTTCCGGTGGTGGCCGTACCTCCGCAACCCGTGACCGCCAGGGCCATCCCCACGAGGGCAACGGCGAGGCGGGGGAAGCGGTTTGACGCGGCGGGCGTAGGCACGAAGGCACCGTCCTGATCGTCCGGCTGGAGGGCTGTGAGGTTCTGCCGACCTGGGGGTTCCCCCCTCGACCGGGATAGCTTAGGTTAGCCTAACCTCGCTCGCCAGACCCTGGAGGGGACATTCATGCCCGCAAGATCCGCCCGTGTGTACGCCGTCGCCCTGCTGGCGGCACTGCTGGGGGCGCTGCTCCCGGCCACCGCGGCTCAGGCGGCGGGCCGCACCGTCCAGGGAGGCCGGCTGGACTGGGGCCTCAAGTCCTCGTTCCAAAGCTACGTCACCGGTCCCATCGCGAAGGGCGGTTTCAAGCTGAAGAGCGGAGCCGCCACGGTCGGCGGCAGCCTCTTCCGCTTCCACTCGGCGAACGGCTCCTACGACCCCGACAGCGGTGAGTTCACCGCCTCCTTCACGGGCGGCGTGTCCTTCCAGGGCCACCAGAAGCCCGACGGCGCGTACGAGCTGGACATGACCGTCAGCCGTCCGACCGTCAAGATCTCCGGCGGCAGCGGCACCCTCTACCTCGACGTCTCCAGCAAGGCCAAGGACACCGGGCAGGTCACCGACCAGTCCCAGGTCCCCTTCGCCACGCTCGGCCTCGGCGGCATCAACATGAAGGGCGGCGGCAGTCCGCTGGCCCTCACCAACGTGCCGGCCACCCTCACGGAACAGGGCGCCAAGGCCTTCGCCGGTTACTACCAGGCCGGCGCGCAGCTCGACCCGGTCTCGCTGTCCGCCGACGTCAAGGCCCCGGCCGCGGAGCAGCCCGCGCAGCCCTCGCAGACGCCGGGCGCCCCCGCCGAAACCCCGCAGACGCAGGGCGCCTTCAACGACGCCGCCGTCGACTGGGGCGTCCGCCGCACCTTCCGCGAGTACGTCACCGGCTCCGTCGGCCAGGGCAAGTGGACCCTCGCCGACGGCGCCCAGGACGGCGGAGCCCTCTTCCGCTTCCCCCAGGGCAAGGGTTCCTACGACGGCCAGAAGGGCACCCTCGACGCCGCGTTCGCAGGTACGGTCCACTTCACCGGAGCCCACCTGGACCTCAAGCTCGCCAAGCTGAGCGTGAAGGTCGAGAACGGCAAGGGCGTCCTCACGGCCGACGTCACCACCGGCACCGAGACGAAGAACGCGGTTCCGCTCGTCGAGTTCGACGCCAAGGGCCTGAAGACCGAGGGCAAGCTCGCCACCGTGACCGAAGCCCCGGCGACCCTCACCGAGGGCGGCTCCCAGGCCTTCAACTCGATGTACAAGGCGGGCACCGAGATGGACCCCGTCTCCCTCGCCGTCGCGCTGGACGGCAGCGCGCAGTTGCCCGCCCTGCCCGACCTGGGCTCGACGGCCTCCCCGTCCGCCCCGGCCCCCTCGGCGGCCCCGTCGTCCGCCGCCCCCGCCCCGGCGCCCGCCGCCGCGGCCGGGAAGTCCTCCGGCACCGGGCTGTACCTCGCCCTCGGCGCGGCCGTCCTGGTCCTGGCCGGCGGCGCCGTCTTCCTGGTGCTCCGCAGGCGCCGTGCGGCCGCGGCCGGAGCCGCGCCCACCGAAGCGCCGTAACACCCCGCCCCACCTTCCCCTTTCCTTCGTGTCCCCAGGAGTACCCAGCCATGTCGTCCCACCGCCGTCCGGCCGTCCTCGCGGCCGCCGTCCTCACCGCCGCCAGCCTCGGCACCGCCGCCTTCGTCATCCCCGCCGTCGCGGCGGGGAGCGCACCGGCGGCGGGGGCGGCCCAGGCCGCAGCCTCGCCGATACCGGTGGTCGGCGGCACCCTCGACTGGGGCGTGCTGGAGTCCCTGCGCAACTACGTCAAGGGCGTCGGCTCGATCACCACGCAGGACGGTGCCACCGAGGTCCCGGGCGGATTCCGCTTCGGCCAGGCGACGGGCCAGTACGACAAGGACAACGGTCACGTCGTGAAGGCGGCCTTCAAGGGCCGCGTCGTCTTCGACGCCTCCGCCCACGGCTTCGTCATCAAGATGGAGAACTTCCGGATCGACACCGGTACGAAGAAGCTGACGGCCGACGTCACCAAGAACGGCACGGAGACCAAGGACGTCCCGCTGGCGGACGTGGCCTTCGCCGGGATGAACATGGCCGGCCTGACCACCACCCTCACCCCCGAGTTCGCCGCCCAGTTCGACCGCCCCGCCTACGCGGGCAAGGAGGGCGACAAGCTGACGGCGGCGCTGGAGTTGCCGAAGGAGCCGTCGCCGGGCCCGAGCACCAGCACGTCGGCCAAGCCGAGCACGACCCCCAGCACCACTCCCGGCACCACCCCCAGCACGACCCCGTCGACGAAGCCCTCCACGACCCCGTCGACGAAGCCGTCCACCACCGCGAAGCCCTCCACGACGGCGACGTCCACCGCTCCCGCCGACGGCCCCCAGAAGATCCTGAGCGGCAAGCTCACCTGGGGCATCATGCAGTCCTTCCGCGAGTACGTGGGCGAGAAGGGCATCACCGCGAGCGGCGGCGCCGCCAAGAGCGGCAACACCTACGCCTTCGCCTTCGGCAAGGGCGAACTCGACGCCAGGAACCAGAAGCTGAACGCCTCCTTCGACGGCACCCTGCGCTTCGAGTACCCCGCCCACAAGCTCGACCTGACCTTCAGCAACGTCCGCATCGCCGCCACCGGCAAGACCGGCACCCTGATCCTCGACGCGAAGACGGCCGCGGGCACCCAGAAGGACGTCCCGTTCGCCACGCTCGACCTGTCCAAGGCCGACTACAAGACCACGAACGGCCTGCTGGCCCTCAACTCGGTCCCCGCGTCGTTCACCGCCCAGGGCTCCGCCGTCTTCGCCAACGACAACGCGGTCCTGGACAAGTACAAGCCGGGCAAGCCGATGGACTCCCTCGACCTCTCGGTGGCCGTGGACAAGGACGTCACCCTCCCGGCGACCGGCGGCACCACCGGCGGCAGCGGCACCACGGGCGGCACCGGTACCACCGGCTCCGCCGTGGGCGGCGGTTCGGCCGGCGGCGGCGGTTCCGTCGGCGGCAACCTGGCCTCCACCGGCTCCGAGATCCCCGCCGGCGCCCTCCTCGGGGTCTCCGGCCTGGTGGTCGCCGCCGGCGCGGGCGCGGTGTACGCCGCACGCCGCCGCCGTACGGCCCAGGTCTGAGCCGTGTTTGAATGCCCGCGTGAACGATCTGGATGTGATCAAGGTCTTCTGCGCGGGTGACGGCCGGTTCGGCAATCCGCTCGGAGTGGTCCGCGACGGCCGCACCTGCCCGGACGACGCGTCCCGGCAGGCGCTGGCCGCCGAACTCGGCTACAGCGAGACGGTGTTCGTCGACGACCCCGAGCGCGGGGTCGTCGACATCCGTACCCCCGGCACGCGGATGTCCTTCGCGGGACACCCGCTGGTCGGGGTGGCCTGGCTGCTCGACATCGAGGAGCTCAACCCGCCCGCCGGATCCGTATGGGCCCGCGGCGACGGGGAGTTCACCTGGATCACCGCCCGTCCCGAGTGGGTCACGGGCAAGCGCACCGAGCAGTACGCGAGCGCGGCCGAGGTCGAGGCCCTGCCCGCCCCGCCGCCGGGCGAGGGCTGGCTGTACGCCTGGGCGTGGGAGGACGAGACCGCCGGACGGATCCGCGCCCGGGGCTTCCCCCGCCGCCCCGACGGGGCCGTCACCGAGGACGAGGCCACCGGCTCGGCGGCGATCCTCCTGACCGCCCAGCTCGGCCGCGCCCTGAACATCACCCAGGGCGAGGGCTCCCAGATCCTCACCGCCCCCGGACCCGACGGCACGATCGAGATCGGCGGCCGCGTCCGCTTCGCCGCCTGAGCCGCGGCACGCTGAAGGGCCGGCCGGTGCACCGTGCACCGGCCGGCCCTTCCGCGCGTACGCCCGTACGCGTGCTCAGGCGCTGAGGCGGAACTGTTCGCCCAGCTCGCGGAACACCGCGCCGTTGAAGTCGAAGGCGCGCTTGCACTCGTCGATGATGCGCTGCTTCTCCAGGTCGTCCGCGGCGATCGCGTCCAGCAGCTCGCGGTAGGTCCGCTTGAAGGCGGCCGGGTTGGAGATGTCGGCGAACACGTAGAACCGCACGCCGTCGCCCTTGCGCTCGAAGCCCCAGGTGCGCTCCGCCTTGTCGCGGATGATCTGGCCTCCGGACAGGTCGCCCAGGTAGCGCGTGTAGTGGTGGGCCACGTACCCGCCCGGCCAGGTGGCCGCGCACTCGGCGACGCGGTCCGCGTACGCCCGCGTCGCGGGCAGCGCCACCAGGCTCTCGCGCCAGCCGGGCCCGCGCAGGTGCGCCAGGTCGCGCTCGATCTCGGCGACGCGCATCAGCTCCGGCTGGATGAACGGCCCGGCCACCGGGTCCTCCCGCAGGGAGGCTGCCGCGTCCTCCAGCGCCCGGTACACGAACCACAGCTGCTCGGTGTAGCGGGTGTACGCGTCCACGCCGAGCCGCCCGCCGAGCAGGTCGCTCATGAACGTAGAGGTCTCGGCCTCCGTGTGCTGCTCGTGCGAGGCGACACGGATGACCGTGGAGAAGGCGTCCAAGGCGGACCTCCGGAAGGAAGGGGGAACAGACGTGGCGGCAGTGCCGCCACGCCCGATCTTCCTACTTAGGCTTGCCTAAGTCAATGTGTTCCCGACGCCCTGTCGGTAAAAAGGCCCGGGTGGTTCATGCCTACGGCAAGGTCAGGATCTCCGCCCCGGCGTCCGTCACCACGAGCGTGTGTTCGAACTGCGCGGTCCGCTTGCGGTCCTTCGTCACGACCGTCCAGCCGTCCTCCCACATGTCGTACTCGTGGGTGCCCAGCGTCAGCATCGGCTCGATCGTGAAGGTCATGCCGGGCTCGATGACGGTGGTGGCGTGCGGGCTGTCGTAGTGCGGGATGATCAGCCCGGAGTGGAACGACGAGTTGATGCCGTGCCCGGTGAAGTCCCGGACCACCCCGTAGCCGAAGCGCTTCGCGTACGACTCGATGACCCGGCCGATCACGTTGATCTGGCGGCCCGGCTTGACCGCCTTGATCGCCCGGTTCAGGGCCTCGCGGGTGCGCTCCACCAGCAGCCGCGACTCCTCGTCCACCTCCCCGCACAGGTAGGTGGCGTTGTTGTCGCCGTGCACCCCGCCGATGTACGCGGTCACGTCGAGGTTCACGATGTCGCCGTCCTTCAGGACGGTCGAGTCGGGGATCCCGTGGCAGATGACCTCGTTCAGCGAGGAGCACAGGGACTTGGGGAAGCCCCGGTAGCCCAGGGTCGACGGGTAGGCGCCGTGGTCGCACATGTACGCGTGGGCGACCGCGTCCAGCTCGTCGGTGGTCACCCCCGGCGCGATCAGCTTGGCGGCCTCCTCCATCGCCTGGGCGGCGATCCGGCCGGCGATGCGCATGGCCTCGATGGTCTCGGCCGTCTGCACCTCCGGTCCGGTGTACGGAGTGGGCGCGGGCTTGCCCACGTACTCGGGCCGGCGGATGTTTCCGGGAACGGAACGGACGGGAGAGAGCTCGCCTGGTACGAGCAGCGACTGGCCAGACATGCGAGCGAGTGTATCCAGCGGGGATGGGGCAGCATGGCGACAGAGACCGGTATCGAGAGGAGCCCGACGGCGATGGCCCTGTTCAAGAAGCGTCAGGTGGGAAAACCGGGCGAGTGGTACTACTGCCTCGTCCACAACAAGGTCGAAGAAGGCCCCGACTGCCCGGCCAAGGACCGCTTCGGCCCCTACCAGAGCCCCGAAGAAGCCGGCCACGCCATGGAGACCGCGCAGGAACGCAACCTCGAATGGCAGAACGACCCCAAGTGGAACGACAAGACCCGTGAGGAGGAGGGCGAGGGCACGACGCCGTAGACCCCGCCCGGACGCCGTCCCGCCCTACCAGCGGCTGGGCGGCGGGGCGGTCAGCTGATCGGCCAGCCGCGCCAGGCGGTCCCGGAGCCGCCGCGGCCCCCGCTGCGCCGGCAGGCTGTTCTCCCCGGCCGCCGCGCTGACCAGGTGCTGCACCGTGTCCAGGTCCAGCCCCGCCGTGGTGTCCGGCACCGACAGCGCCTCGTGCGCGAGCGTCCCCAGATCCGGGTCCCCGCCGTCCAGCGCCAGCACCGTGGCCCCCGACCGGCGGGCGTCGTGGATCCGCTCCAGCAGCCCCTCGCCCGGCCGCTCCGGAGCCACCACCAGCAGCGTGTGCCCCCGCCGCGCCGCCTCCAGCCGGGTCAGCCCGACCGACAGGTGCGGCGGCTCGCCCGGCAGCACCCGGTGGCGCACCAGCGTCGGCGCCAGCTCCGGCAGCCCCGACCAGGCGGCCTCGTCCACCAGGTGCGCGGCCATGTGCCACGGCTCGTACTGCTCCGTCCCCACCAGCAGCAGCGCGCCCCCGGACGGCGACACCGAGCGCCGCAGCGAGCCGGCGAAGCGCCGGGCGTCCCGCGGCCACTGCGTACCGGCGAGCACTTCGCGCAGCAGCGCGACCCTGACGGCGTCCATGGCGGCATCCTGCACCATCCGGCCGACCGGGAGGAGCGCTTCCTTCCTCTTCGCCCTGCCCGACGGGGCTCGAACCGTCGCCTACTCGGCAGTACCCTCGCCCCCATGACTTCCTCAGACAGCACGCAGAAGCCGCCGGCCAAGGACCCCTGGGACCTGCCGGACGTCTCCGGCCTCGTGGTCGGCGTCCTCGGCGGCACCGGCGACCAGGGCCGCGGCCTGGCCTACCGGCTCGCCCGGGCCGGCCAGAAGGTGATCATCGGCTCCCGCGCCGCCGACCGGGCCGAGGCCGCCGCCGCGGAGCTGGGCCTCGGCGTGGAGGGCGCCGACAACGCCGACTGCGCGCGCCGCAGCGACATCGTGATCATCGCGGTGCCGTGGGAGGGCCACGCCAAGACCCTCGAATCCCTGCGCGAGGACCTCGCCGGCAAGCTCGTCGTGGACTGCGTGAACCCGCTCGGCTTCGACAAGCAGGGCGCCTACGCCCTCCAGGTCGAAGAGGGCAGCGCCGCCCAGCAGGCGGCCGCCCTGCTCCCGGACTCCCGCGTCACCGCCGCCTTCCACCACCTCTCGGCGGTCCTGCTCCAGGACGCCTCCGTGGAGGAGATCGACACCGACGTCATGGTCCTCGGCGAGTCCCGCGCCGACACCGACCTCGTCCAGGCCCTCGCCGCCCGCATCCCGGGCATGCGCGGCGTCTTCGCGGGCCGACTGCGCAACGCCCACCAGGTCGAGGCCATGGTCGCCAACCTGATCTCCACCAACCGCCGCTACAAGGCCCACGCGGGCCTGCGCCTCACCGACGTGTGAGCCCGCCGCCGGGGCCGCCCGACGCGGCCCCGGCAGCCCGCGCCGCCGCGCCGCACCCGCCCGGCGGCGCACCGCGGGGACGATGGGGGACACTGGAGGGGCTCGACCCCGTCCCGTGTCGCCGAGGAGCTGTGCCCGATGCCCCGCCTTGCCGTGTTCGCCGTTGTCGTCTGCGCCCTCGCCGTGGCCGCGGCCGTGATCGCCTTCGTGGAGGGCAGCTTCCTCGGGATCGTGTGGGTGCTGCTGGCCGGCCTCACGTCCAACATGGCCTGGTACTACGTGCGCAAGGCCAAGGCCGAGAAGCCCCAGAAGGTCTGAACCCCGAGGTCCGGACCCTGAGGCCCGAACGCCCGGGTCCGAACTCCGGGGTCCGGACTACTCGGCCGGGACCGCGCAGAAGAACCCGTCCGCGTCCTGCCAGAACCGGTACAGGTCGCGCCCGCAGTACGTGTCCAGGTCCGACACGCCCAGCCCGCCCAGCACCCCGGTCACCACGTCGAAGAAGAACGTGTTGACCGCCGGGATCCACAGCAGCGCGATCACGCCGATCAGCGCGAACGGCGCCAGCGGCGCCACCTCCCGGCGCACCCGGTGCGACAGCCAGGGCTCGATGACCCCGAAGCCGTCCAGCCCCGGCACCGGCAGGAAGTTCAGGATCGCCGCCGACACCTGGAGCAGCGCGAGGAAGGCCAGCGCCATCCGGAACGGCACCGGTACCCCGTCCAGGGCGCCCAGCCAGAACGGCGCCGTGCACACCACCGCGAAGGCCACGTTGGTCAGCGGGCCCGCCGCCGAGATCAGGCTGTGCTTCCAGCGGCCCCGGATCCGGTCCCGCTCGATGTACACGGCGCCGCCGGGCAGACCCAGCCCGCCCAGGATCACGAAGACCACCGGCAGCACGATGCTGAGCAGCGGGTGCGTGTACTTCAGCGGGTTCAGCGTCAGGTAGCCCTTCGAGCCGACGCTGATGTCACCGCCGTGCAGGGCCGTGCGGGCGTGCGCGTACTCGTGCAGGCACAGCGAGACGATCCACGCCGACGTCACGAACAGGAAGACGGCCAGCCCCGGGCTCGCCGCGTAACCCGTCCACACCGCCCAGCCCGTGACCGCCATGACGGCGACGACGCCGAGGAATACGGAACTGATCTGCCGCTCGCCGCGGCTGCCCTGGTGACCCATGCGGCGAAACCTATCCCGGGCCGTGCGCGGGCAGGAGTGCGGGTCCGGCGACAATGGGCCGGTGCGTTACGCGATTCTCGGCACCGCCCAGGCCCTCCGCGACGACGGGAGCACCGTCGCCGTCGGCGGCCCACGCCTGCGGGCCCTGCTGACCGCCCTCGCCCTGCGCCCGGGACGGGCCGTCCCGCCCGCCCTGCTCGTCGCCGACGTATGGGACGCCGAGCAGCCCGCCGACGCCCCCGCCGCACTCCAGGCGCTGGTCGGACGGCTGCGGCGGGCCCTCGGACCCGGGGCCGTGCGCTCCGCCGAGGGCGGCTACCTGCTCGACGCGCGCCGCGAGGACGTCGACCTGTACCGCTTCGAGCGCCTGGTGCGGGAAGCCGCCGCCGCGTCCGGCCCCGCCCGGGCCGCCGCCCTCTACGACGAGGCCCTCGCCCTGTGGCGCGGCCCGGCTCTGGCCGACCTGCCCGACCCGGCCGCCGAGTCCGCCCGCTGGGAGGCCGTACGCGCGGACGCGCGCCGGGGCCGGATCGCCGCGGCCCTGGAGCTGGGCGAGGCCCCGCAGATCCTGCCGGAGCTGGCCGAACTGTGCGCCCGCCGGCCGCTGGACGAACCCCTCCAGGTGCTCCGCATCCGGGCCCTGCGCGACGCGGGCCGTCCGGCCGAGGCGCTGGCCGCGTACGAGGAAGTCCGCCGTGACCTCGCCGCCCGCCTCGGCGCCGACCCCGGCCCGGCCCTGCGCAGCCTCCACACGGAACTCCTCACCCCGTCCCCCGGCCCCCACAGACCCGGCCCCGGCACCCCCGCGCCCAGTACCCGCCCTCCCGGCGACGGGGCCGGGACCCCGGGCGGCGGTACTCCGGCCGGCGGTACTCCGGCCTCCGCGCCCGCCACCGGCCCCCAGGGCCCCGCCCCCGCAGGCCTGGAGGCCGGTGGCGGCGGTGGCGGCCACCACCCGCAGCAGCCGGAGGCCGTCCCGGGAAACCTCCGGGCGCGGCTCACCACCTTCGTCGGCCGGGAAGAGGACATCCGGGTCATCGGCCGCGACCTCGGCCGCGCCCGGCTGGTCACCCTGCTCGGCCCCGGCGGCGCCGGGAAGACCCGGCTGTCCCAGGAGGCCGCCGAGGCCCACGCCCCCGACGGCTGGCCCGACGGGGTGTGGCTCGTCGAGCTGGCCCCCGTCGACGATCCGGAGGACGTCGCCGAAGCCGCCCTCACCGCGCTGGGCGCCCGCGAGACCAAACTCCGCGCCGCCGAGGAGCTGCGGGCCCTGACCGACCGGACCGGCTACAACCCCCTCGGCCGCCTCGTCGAGCACTGCTCCCGGCGCCGGCTCCTGCTGCTCCTTGACAACTGCGAGCACGTCATCGGGGCCGCCGCCGAGCTCGCCGAACGCCTCCTCACCCACTGCCCCGGCGTCCAGATCCTGGCCACCAGCCGCGAGCCCCTCGGCGTGCCGGGGGAGTTCCTGCGGCCGGTGGAGCCGCTGCCCGACCCGGTCGCGCTGCGGCTCCTCGCCGACCGCGGGGCCGCCGCACGCCCCGGTTTCTCCCCGGCCGACGACCCGGCCGCGGCCGCCGAGATCTGCTCGCGCCTGGACGGGCTCCCGCTGGCGATCGAGCTGGCCGCGGCCCGGCTGCGGCTGCTCACCCCGCGCCAGATCGCCGACCGTCTCGACGACCGGTTCCGGCTGCTGACCGGCGGGGCCCGGACCGTCCTGCCCCGGCAGCAGACGCTGCGCGCGGTCGTGGACTGGTCCTGGGACCTGCTCGACGAGGCCGAACGGGCCGTCCTCACCCGGCTGTCCGTCTTCGCCGGCGGCTGTGACCTCGCGGCCGCCGAGGAGGTCTGCGCGGACCCCGCGTACGACGTCGCCGACACCCTCGGCTCCCTCGTCGACAAGTCCCTCGTCGTCGCCGCCCCCGGCCCCGACGGCACCGGCATGCGCTACCGCCTCCTGGAGACCGTCCTGGAGTACGCCGCCGAACGCCTCGCCGCCCGCGGCGACGACCGCGCCGCCACCGAACGCCGCCACCTCGTCCACTACCGCGAACTCGCCCGCACCACCGAACCCCTGCTGCGCGGCCACGGCCAGCGCGCCGCCGCCGACCGCATCACCACCGACTACGAGAACCTCCGCACGGCCCTGCGCCGGGCCGTCGCCGCCCGCGCCGCACACGAAGTGCTGTGCCTCGTCCACTCGCTGGTCTGGTACTGGCACATGCTCGACCTGCGCACCGAGTCCCGCCACTGGTCCGACGCCGCCGTGGCCCTCGGCCCCGACCCCTTCGCCGAGCCCGCCACCCCCGCGCAGCCCGTGTACGGACGCGTCGTGGACGCGCCCCCGCCCTACAGCGGCGAACTGCTCACCGAGGCCTGGCGCGGCATCCACATGATCCGGCTGGCCGCCCGCGACCAGACCAGCGACTCCTGGAACACCCCCGAGGTCCACGCCCAGGTCAAGGCCATGCTCGCCGTCTACCGGCCCGGACTGCCGCAGACCTGCCGCCCCCCGGCCGGACTGTGGGTCTACGCCGTGATGATCGCCGGGGACGCCGGCATGCTCCAGCGCGTCCTGAACGACACCGTGGACGTCTCCCGCGAACTGGGCTACGCGTGGGAGCTCGCCTCCGCGCTCCAGCTGCGCGCCAACGTCCTCGCCAACCGCGCCGACTGGGGCGGCGACGCCAGCCGCGACGCCGACGAGAGCCTGGAGCTCTTCCGCGCGCTCGGCGACGACTGGGGCTGCGCCGAGGCGCTCTCCGCGCGCGCCGAGTCACTGGAGAAGCGCGGCCGCTACGACCTGGCCGCGCGGGACTTCCGCGCCGCGATCGAGCACGCCGAACGGCTGGGCGCCAAGGCCCAGGTGACCGTGCTGCGGGTCCGGATGGCCGGCACGCTCGTCGAGAACGGCCGGGCCGAGGAGGCCGAGGAGATCCTCAACGAGATCCTCGAACACGTCCGGCACTACCGCAACGAGGCCATGCCCGCCGCCCGGATGTTCCTCGCGGGCATCCTGGGCCGCACCGGCCGCATCCCCGAGGCCCGCGCCCAGCTCCGGTCCCTGCGCGAGGAGTTCGCCCTCGGCGCGTACGCCATCTTCGACGTGTTCCTCCTCGCCACCGCGGCCTGGCTGGACAACCAGGAGGGCAAGTACGCCGACGCGCTCACCGTGATCCGGCAGGCGGCCGCCGCGGCCCGTGATCCGCTGGCGATGATGGTCGCCCCGCAGCTGCCCGCCGTGTTCCTGCTGACGGCGGCCGTCTCCCTCGCCGGCCTCGCCCCGCCCGGCGGGCCCGGCCGCGCGGACGACGCGGCACGGCTGCTCGGCGCGTACCGCAGGCACCTGCCGCCCGGGCACGTCCCGGTCACCACCGAACGCGACGACGCCGCCCGCGCCGAGGAACTGGCGCGGGCGGCACTGGGCGACGCGGCGTACGAGGCCGCGTACGCCGAAGGCGGTGACCTCACCCTGGAGGAGGCCACCGCCCTCGTCTGACCCGGCCCCCGGTCGGGGTCCGTCCGGGACGCGATCCGAACGGACCGGTCCGCGGATCAGGTCTTCTGGCGGAACTTGCGGACGGCGAGCGGCATGGTGACCGCCGTGATGGCGACGGACCAGGCCAGCGTCATCCACACCGAGTCGCCGACCGGAGTGCCGTTGATCAGGGCACGGGCGGCGTCGGCCAGGTTGGACAGCGGGTTGTAGTCGGTGAAGCTCTGCAGCCAGCCGGGCATGGTGGACGGCATCGCGAAGATCGAGCTGCCGAACTGGAGCGGCATCAGGACCAGCATCGCCATGCCCTGGACGGCCTGCGCGGTCTTCATGGTGAGACCCAGCAGGATGAAGATCCACATCAGCGAGGCGCCGAAGACGACCGACAGACCGATCGCGAAGAACAGGTCCAGGACCGAGCCGTCGATCGACAGGCCGAGGAGGAAACCGACGCAGAGCAGGATCGTGATGGCGATCAGCATCCGGCCGATCTCGACGACGATCTTCGCGAGGAGGACGGACGACCGGGCGATCGGCATGGACCGGAAGCGGTCCATCACGCCCTTCTTGAAGTCGTCGTTGACGCCGGTGCCCACCGCCATGGCGATGTTCATCCCCATCATGGCCATCAGGCCCGGGACCAGGTAGCTGACGTACGCGCCCTGGTTGCCCTTGCCGGAGACCGCGCCGCCGAAGACGAACACGAACAGCAGCGTGAAGATGATCGGCATGAACAGGACGTCGAACATCGACTCGGGGTCCTGCTTGATCTGCAGGGCGTTGCGGCGCACCAGGGCGCCGATGTGCCGCAGGTTGGCCCGCAGGCCGATCCGGCCCTCGCCGGACGGTACGGCCGCCGGAGCCGGGACGGCCGCGGTGTCGGCGGGCTGCTTCGTCGTGGTTACGGTGCTCATGCCGCGACCTCCTGATTCTTCTCGGTGTGCTCGGCGGGAACGGACTCCCCGATCGAGGACGGCTTCTGCCCGGTGATGGACAGGAACACCTCGTCGAGGCTGGGCAGGTACGTACCGAGGTCGGCGATCGCGTACCCGCGGGCGGCCAGCAGCCCGACCACGGCGGTCAGCTGCTCGTCGCTCAGGATCGGGACCAGCAGCACGCCCTCGTCCGGCACGGCCTGGGAGCCGGCCACGCCGTCCAGACCGGCCTCGGCCAGCGAGCGGGCCATGCCCGGCAGGTCGGAGGGGTCCGCCGGGCGGATCTTCAGGGTGCGGCCGCCGACGCGCGCCTTCAGCTCGTCGACCTTGCCGTTGGCGATGACCTTGCCGCGGTCGATGACCGTCAGCTCGCTGGCGAGCTGCTCGGCCTCCTCCATGTACTGGGTGGTCAGCAGGACGGTCGCGCCCTCGGCGACCAGCCGCTGGACCTCGTCCCACACCTCGTTGCGGGTGCGGGGGTCGAGACCGGTGGTCGGCTCGTCCAGGTAGAGGACGGCCGGGTTGCCGATCAGCGAGGCGGCCAGGTCGAGCCGCCGGCGCATGCCGCCCGAGTAGTTCATGGCGGCCTTCTTCGAGGCCTCCGTCAGGGAGAACCGCTCCAGCATCTCGTCGGCGCGCAGCCGGGCGTCCTTGCGGGACAGGTCCAGCAGCCGGCCGATCATGTACAGGTTCTCCCAGCCGGAGAGCTTCTCGTCGACCGAGGCGTACTGGCCGGTGAGGCCGATGGTCCGGCGCAGCTGCCGGGGCTGGCGGACCACGTCGAACCCGGCGACCCGGGCCGTGCCGGCGTCGGGGATGACCAGGGTGGAGAGGCAGCGGACCAGGGTGGTCTTGCCGGCGCCGTTGGGGCCGAGGACCCCGAGGACGGTGCCCTCGCGGACATCGAGGTCGACACCGTCGAGGGCCTTCGTCTCGCCGTAGTGCTTGACCAGACCCCGCACTTCCACGGCGTTGGGATGCTTGTCGTTTCGCGTCATGCCGACCATGGGACCATCCGCCACTGACAAAGCCCCGACATGCGGCCGACAAGCAGCCGACAGCAGACCGACAGCCGGCCGACGGCCCGGCGACGATCCTGGTCGCCGGGCCGCCTCCGCGCCTAGTGGAAGGCGTGCTCCTCCTGCGGGAACGTTCCGCCGACCACGTCCTCGGCGAAGGCCTTCGCCGCGTCGCCCATGGTCTGGCGGAGGTTCGCGTACTGCTTCACGAACCGCGGCATCTTCCCGCCGGTCAGCCCCATCATGTCGGTCCACACCAGCACCTGCGCGTCGCACTCCGAGCCCGCGCCGATGCCGACCGTCGGGATGTGCAGGGACCGGGTGACCTCGGCGGCCAGCTCGGCCGGGACCAGCTCCAGGACCACCGCGAAGGCACCCGCGTCCTGCGCCGCCTTCGCGTCGCGCAGCAGCTGGTGCGCGGCCTCGTCGCTGCGGCCCTGCACCCGGTAGCCCATCGCGTTCACGGACTGCGGGGTCAGACCCAGGTGGGACATGACCGGGATGCCGGACTGCACGATCAGCTCGGTCTGGGCCAGCGAGCGCTCGCCGCCCTCCAGCTTGACCGCCCCGACCCCGGCCTCCTTGACCAGCCGGGTCGCGCTGCGCAGCGCCTGCACGGCGCCTTCCTGGTAGGAGCCGAACGGCAGGTCGCCGACGATCAGGGCCCGGCTGGTGCCCCGTACGACGGCCGCCGACAGCAGGGTCATCTCGTCCATCGTCACGGGGACGGTGGTCTCGTAGCCGAGGTGACAGTTGCCCATCGAGTCGCCGACGAGCATGACCGGGATGCCGGCCTCGTCGAACACCGACGCGGTCATCGCGTCGTAGGCGGTGAGCATGGGCCACTTCTCGCCGCGTTCTTTGGCGAGGGTGAGGTCGCGGACGGTGATGCGCCGGGTGCCCGTGCCCCCGTACAGGGTCGGAGAGGCTTCGCGGGCAGGCGAAACGGCATGCGACATTGCAACTGCTCCTTGTGTCATCTCGAGGCGCCCTCACGGCGTCCCCGGACTCACCCACCATGGTGGCACCCGTCCCGCCCGCGGCGGAAGTGCCACGGAGGGGACACGATGACCGGTCCGTCACACTCCCGGCGCGCCTCCGGCCACGCCCGAGCGAATGTGCGCGTTTCGTGACAAGCGGAACCCCGGCCGCACGGCCGTTCGTCCCTCCGGTTGTATGGCCGCTACGGACGGCACCGAAGGCTCCGTGCATCGCCTAGGGTCAAGGGGCGGGGACGGAGCGCGAGCACGGCAGCGAGGACATGGGCATGGCACAGGCGTACATGACGGAGACGGGGAACGGCGGCTCCGAGCCGGGGCCCTCGCGATCCGGTCTCCGGCGCCGGCTGGCCGGACTGAGGCACGACCGGGGCATCTGGAAGCGCGGCATCGTGACCGCCGCACTGGCCGTACTGACGTCGCTGGTGATGATCCTGCACGCGGAGCTGCCCAACGACGTCGGCAACCTCGGCAGCCTCACCGAGACGTTCCTGCCCTGGCTGGGCGTCATGGTGCCGCTGCTGCTGGTCGCCGCCGTGATCCGCAAGTCCGCCACCGCGCTGATCGCGATACTGCTGACCGCCGCGGTCTGGACGAACCTCTTCGCCGGACTGGTCACCGACAAGTCGGGTCCCGGCGGCAACCTGACGGTCGCCGCGCACAACGTCGACGCCGACAACCCGGACCCGCGCGGCACCGCCGAGTCCGTGGCGAAGTCGCAGGCGGACGTGCTGGCGCTGACCGAGCTCAAGGCGAGCGCCGTCCCCGTCTACGAGAAGGCGCTGGCGAGCACGTACAAGTACCACGCCGTCGAGGGCACGGTCGGCGTGTGGAGCAAGTACCCGCTGACCTCCAGCAAGCCAGTCGACATCCGGCTCGGCTGGGTCCGGGCCATGCGCACCACCGTCGCCGGCCCCACCGGTGCCATCGGCGTCTACGTCGCCCACCTCCCCTCGGTCCGGGTCAAGCTCAACGCCGGTTTCACCGCCAACCAGCGCGACAACAGCGCCGACGCGCTGGGCGCGGCCCTCGCCGCCGAACCGCTGCGGAAGGTCATCCTGCTCGGCGACCTCAACGGCACCATGAACGACCGGGCCCTGTCCGAGGTCACCTCGCAGATGCGGTCGACGCAGGGCGCGGCGGGCGACGGCTTCGGCTTCAGCTGGCCCGCGCAGTTCCCGATGGCCCGCATCGACCAGATCATGGTGCGCGGCATCAAGCCGGAGGCCTCCTGGACCCTGCCGCGCACCGGCAGCGACCACCTGCCCATCGCCGCGAAGCTCACCGTCCGCCCATAGTCCCCGTACGCGACGGGCCCCGGCGCTTCCTCGGAAGCGGCCGGGGCCCGTCGCGCGTACGGGCGGGCTACGCCTGCTCGCGCCAGCCGTTCGTGATGGGCAGCCGGCGGTCCTTGCCGAAGCCCTTCGCGGAGATCTTCGTGCCCGGCGGGTACTGGCGGCGCTTGTACTCCGCCGTGTCGACCATCCGCAGGGTGCGGGCGACGAGCTCGCGGTCGAAGCCGGCCGCGACGATCGCCTCGAAACCCTGGTCGCGGTCCACGTAGAGGTCCAGGATCGCGTCCAGCACCGGATAGTCCGGCAGCGAGTCCGTGTCGACCTGGCCCGGGCGCAGCTCGGCGCTCGGCGGCTTCGCGATGGAGTTCTCCGGGATCGGAGGGATCTCGCCGCGCCCGGCGGCGGCCCGGTTGCGGTACCGGGCGAGGCGGAACACGTCCGACTTGTAGACGTCCTTGATGGGGCCGTACGCGCCCACCGAGTCCCCGTACAGGGTGGAGTAGCCGACGGCCAGCTCGGACTTGTTGCCCGGGGCCAGCACGAGGTGGCCCTCCTGGTTGGACACCGCCATCAGCAGGGTGCCGCGCAGCCGGGACTGGAGGTTCTCCTCGGCCAGGCCGGTCAGGCCCAGTGCTCCCATGTAGGCGTCGAACATCGGCTCGATCGACACGGTGCGGAAGTTGAGCCCGGTCCGCTCGGCCAGGTCCGCGGCGTCGCCCCGGGAGTGGTCCGAGGAGTACTTCGAGGGCATCGAGATCCCGTACACGTTCTGCGCGCCGACCGCGTCGCAGGCGACGGCGGCGACGAGCGCGGAGTCGATGCCGCCCGACAGGCCGATCAGGACGGAGTGGAAACCGTTCTTCGTGACGTAGGCGCGCAGGCCGACCACGAGCGCGTCGTAGATCTCCTCGTCGTCGTCGAGGCGGTCGGCGTACCCGCCGGGGACCACGGGCTCGTACGGTTCCACCGGCTCCTCGGAGAGGATCACGCGGTCGATCCGCAGACCGTCGCCGACGACGCCCTCGGGGGCGTCCGGGGCGGCGGCCGGGAGGTCCAGGTCCACCAGTACGCAGCCCTCGGAGAACTGCGGGGCGCGGGCCACGACCTCCCCGGAGGCGTCCACGACGATCGAGTCGCCGTCGAAGACCAGGTCGTCCTGGCCGCCCATCATCGCCACGTAGGCGAGGGTGCAGCCGGCCTCCTGGGCCCGCTTGCGGACCAGTTCGAGGCGCACGTCGTCCTTGTTGCGCTCGTACGGGGAGGCGTTGACGGAGATCAGCAGACCGGCCCCGGCGGAGCGGGTGGCCGGGACCCGGCCACCGTCCTGCCAGAGGTCCTCGCAGATCGCCAGGGCCACGTCCACGCCCCGGACCCGCACGACCGGCTGGGTGTCGCCCGGCACGAAGTACCGGAACTCGTCGAACACGCCGTAGTTGGGGAGGTGGTGCTTGGCGAAGCGCAGCACCACCCGGCCGCCGTGCAGGACGGCGGCCGCGTTCTCCGGGGAGCCGGCCGGCTTGCCCAGGCGGGGCACGGCCTGCTCGGTGCGGTCGAGGTAGCCGACGACCACCGGCAGCTCGCCGAGGCCCTCGGCGGCGAGGCGCTCCGCGAGCTCGCGGAGCGCGGTGCGGGAGGCCTCGACGAAGGAGCCGCGCAGGGCGAGGTCCTCGACGGGGTACCCGGTCAGCACCATTTCCGGGAACGCCACCAGGTGAGCGCCCTGCTCGGCGGAGTGCCGGGTCCAGTGGACGACCGAGTCCGCGTTGGCGGCGATGTCGCCGACGTGCGCGTCGATCTGATTCAGAGCGAGACGAAGTTGAGGCACGGAGCCCAGTCTAATCGTCTTTCTGACGCGATGTTCTGGGCTCCGCGCGGATCAGCCGATCGGGCCGCTGAACTTCGCGTCCGGCAGGAGGATGCCGGGGGAGACCTGGGCGTTGATGTTCCTGGTCCCCGCGGGCACCTCGTAGGCGATCGTGCCGGTGGCGGTCTCGCCCGGCTTGACCGTGCCGGAGATGTCCTTGGGCATCCGCCCGTCGTAGACGAGCTTGCCCTCGTTGCCCTTCTCGTCCGTGACGTCGGGCACCGCGTAGATGACCTCGTGCGGCTTGTCGGTGGTGTTGGTGATCGTCATGGTCACCTGGACCGCGTTGCCCACCTCGATGTACTCGCTGCTGGTGACGTACTTCTTCGGCGACGACAGGCTCACCTTGATGCCGTTCGGGTACGTGAACGTCTCGCCGAACGCCAGCGGCGTGCTCAGGCCGGGGCCCTCGCTGGGGACCGCGGGCGGCAGGCCGTACGACGGGATCGCGTACGGCTCGTCCCGCTGCGCCTCCTCGATGCTCTGCTCGACCCGGTCGGACGCCTCGTGCAGGACGGCGACGGTGAGGAACCCGCCGCCGACGGAGGCCAGGAGGCTGAGCCCGCCGAGGACCGTGCCGGCCAGGGCCATGCCCTTGCGCGGGGCGCCGGAGCGGGCCTGGGCCATGGCGGCGATGCCGATGCCGAGGCCGGTCAGGCCGATGAGCGTGCCGATCCAGAAGAAGAACGGCGCGAAGCAGACCGGGAGGGCGACGAGGCCGAGGACCAGGGAGGCGACGGCGAGCCCGTTGGCGGCCCGGGGGGCGGGCGGCGGGTAGCCGGTCTGGCCCGGATATCCGGGGTAGCCGGGGTAGCCCGGACCCCCGCCGACAGGGCCGGCCGGGGCTCCCCAGGCGTTGGCCGGAGCCCCGTAGCCCCCGACGGGCGGGGCGGCGGGCGCGGGCGTGAGCGGCGCGAACTGCCCGGCGGGCGCGGGCGCGCCGGGCGCGGGCGCCGCGAAGGGGTTGTGGTCGGCGGGGGCCGACGGGGCCGCGGGTGCGGCGGGCGGCGGGGTCACTGGGGCCGGCGAGGGCGACGGCGACGGCGTCACGAGCGTCGGGGTGGCGGGAGCCGCCGGGGTCACCGGAGCGGCCGGAGCCGCCGGGGGCGGCGTCACGGGGGCCGGGACGGCGTCGGCCGGAGCCGGGGTCTTGCTCAGCGAGGGGGCCGCGTCGGCCGGGGCCGCGTCCTGCGGGGCCGGGGCCTTCGACAGGGAGGGCGACGCCGGGCCGGGCCCGGCCGGGGGCCGCTTGTCCAGCGACGGCCGCGCCGGGGTCTCGGGTATGGGCGTGCCCTCGGGCTCCGTCGGCGGACCGGCGGGGCTGCTGGGCGGGTTCGGGGGCGTGCTCATACCTGGGGCGTCCTCGGCGGTGGGTGGGCTGGGGGCCTGCGTGCGTCAGCCTGCCACGGCCGGGCAGCCCCACCAACCGACTTGGCGGCCCCGGCCCGCCCGCCCCGCCCCGGTCGGGGCGAAATGCCCCGGTTCACCCGGCCCGCCGCGTGATCGCGCCGTGCGGTACGGGCACGCGTCCGCCCGCCCGTACGTCTTTCCTGTCGTGGGACCCGGTCGGCCGTCTGGTGGGCTACGGCCGAGGCCCCGGCCCCGGATCTGCTTAGGATTAGTCACACTATGCGTACGAATGGCAGCAACGGCCCCGCCGCCCCGAGCGCCTGGCCCGTCGCCACCCTCATCGGTCTCGGCGCCGCCGCCTACACCGCGTGGGTGCTGGAAGTCGTCCTCTCCACCGGTCTCAACCCCATCGAGACCTACGTCAGCGAGCTCGCCGCGCAGGACCAGCCGCTCGGCGGCCTCTTCCGCGCCACCGACTTCACCGCCGGCGTCCTCGTCTTCCTCGGCGGCCTGCTCGCCCTGGCCCGGCTGCCGCGGTACGCCGAGTCCCGCCGCCCCTGGGCGGTCATCGGCTGGGCCGGCGTCACCCTCTTCGGCGCGGCCACCGCCGCCGACGCCTGGCTGCCGCTGAGCTGCGCGCCCACCGTGGACCCCGAGTGCGCCGCCCGCGAAACCGCCGGACTGGTTCCCGCCACCCATCAGGCCCATGCCGTCAGCAGCAGCCTCGCCATGACCGGCGCCCTCACCGGCATCGTCGCCCTCACCGTCGCGGCCCGCCGCTACGGCTGGTTCGCGCCGCTCGCCCGCTACGGCCCCGCCCTCGTCGCCCTGGAACTCCTCGCCACCGCTTGGACCCTCACCGCCATCGCCCTCTACACCGCCGGGCACGGCACCTGGGCCCTCGGCGCCGGACAGCGGCTCCAGGTGCTGCTCGTGGCGCTCTGGCTGGGCCTGCTCGCCCACTCCGTCCACCGGGAGCGCCGTACGTGAGCGGCGCCGCCGGACGCTTCGTGCGCGTCGACGGGGTCCCGCTGCACGTGGTCGTCGAGGGCAGCGGACCGGTCTGCGTCCTGGCCGCCGGACTGGCCATGGCCTGGTTCGACTGGGAGCCCGTCGCCCGGCTGCTCGCCGCCCGGGGCCGCACCGTGGTCCGCTTCGACCGGCCCGGACACGGACTGAGCGGACCGGCCGCCGAGCCCCCGGGCGCGGCCGGCGAGGCCCACCGGATCGCCGCCCTCCTCGACGCCCTCGGCCCGGCCGGCTCCGGTCCCGTCACCGTCGTCGGGCACTCCATCGCCGGATTCCACGCCGAGGCCTTCGCCCGCCTGTACCCGGAGCGCACCGCGGCCGCCGTCCTCCTCGACTCCAGCGTCGAGGAGGACCCCCGTACGCTCCTGCCCGCCGCCTGGCGCACCGGCGCCGCCCGGGCCGTCGGCCGCGCGGTGACCGCCGCCGGCCTTCCCGCAGCGCTCGGCCCGGCCGCCCGCGCCCTCGTCGTACGGGCCTCCCGGACCGGCGGGGGCGACCCGGCCCCCCGGGACCTCGTACGCCGCTGCTACCGCACCGGGCGCGTGTGGCGGGGGGCGCTGCTGGAGAACTCCCGCTACCCCGACATGGCCGCCGAGGTGGCCGCCCTGCGGGAGACCCGGCCCACGGCCGTGCCCTTCACCGTCCTCGTGGGCCACCCCGGCGGCGCCGGGCGCGGGGCCCTGCGCTGGCTCGCCCGCCAGGAGGCCCTGGCCGAGCGGCTCGGTGCCCGCTTCGAGGTGGCCGAACCCGCCGGCCACCTCGTCATGCTGGACCGCCCGCACCAGGTGGCGCGGGCGGTCCTGGAAGCGGCGCGGCCCCGTCAGCCCCGCGCGTAGACCTGCTCCGCCCAGTCGGCGATCTGCTTGTCCGAGAGGTGCCGGGCCAGGTCGGCCTCGCTGATCATGCCGACCAGCTTCTTGTCCCTGATCACGGGCAGCCGCTTGATCTGGTGGCTCTGCATCTCCTCCAGCACCTCGGAGACGTCCGCGCCCGCGTCGATCCAGCGCGGGGTGCCCTTCGCCATGTCGCCCGCCGTCACCTTCGACGGGTCGTGGCCCTTGGCCACGCAGCCGATCACGATGTCGCGGTCGGTCAGGATGCCGCAGAGCCGTTGCTCGGCGTCGCTGATGGGCAGCGCGCCCACGTTGAGGCGGCTCATCAGCTGAGCGGCCCGGTCCAGGGTCTCGGTGGCGGGAATCCACTGGGCCCCGGGGTGCATGATCTCTCCGGCGGTGGTCATGGGTGAACCTCCTGAGCACGCCGTCGCGGCGGGCGCGGACGCGTCCGTCCCGGCCTCCCCATCCTCGTTCGCCCGTTCGGGCTACGCGACTCCACACGAAGCGGACGCGCCCGTACGAGTGGCGAGGGCGACCCCCTCCCACCTGCGTACGGGCGCGTCCCGACGGGCCCCGCGTCAGCCGCGCGGCGCCGCCCCGCGCTGCCGCAGCATGTCCGCCATCAGGGTGAGCTCCGACTGCTGGGCCTCCACCATGCCCTGGGCCAGCGAGCGCTCCGCCGGGGTCTGGCACTGGCGCGCGCAGCCCTCGGCCATGGCGACCCCGCCCTTGTGGTGGTCGGTCATCAGCTGGAGGTAGAGCACCTCCGCGTCCCGGCCGCCGGCGGCGCCGAGCCGCGTCAGCTCCTCCTTCGTGGCCATGCCCGGCATGATCGCCCCGGACCCGGCGGGCGGCGCCGGCGCGGCGGAGTGACCCGCGTGCCCGCCGTGGCCGCCCCCGGACGTCCCCATCCACGCCATCGGCGGCTCGTCGGCCACCACCTTCGGCAGCCCCCACAGGTCCAGCCAGCCCAGCAGCATGCCGCGCTGGTTGGCCTGCGTGTTGGCGATGTCGTAGGCGAGGCTGCGGACCGGCTCGTCCTGGGTGCGGTCCCGGACGAGGAAGGACATCTCCACCGCCTGCTGATGGTGCGTCGCCATGTCCCGGGCGAAGCCCGCGTCCGGCGAGTGCAGGGCCGGCGAACGGGCCGCGTCGGAGCCGCCGCCCGAGCCGCTCGCGGTGGCGACCGTGGCCCCCACCGCGAGCAGCACCGCCAGGACGACGGCCGCGCCCGCGGCCCAGTACGTACGGCTCACTTGTCGGCCAGCCCGTTCGTGCAGGCGGCGCCCGGCTCCGGGGTCTGCGCGCCCATCACGTACTTGGTGAAGA
Source organism: Streptomyces sp. NPDC006512 (assembly GCF_040611935.1). Classification (NCBI taxonomy): domain Bacteria; kingdom Bacillati; phylum Actinomycetota; class Actinomycetes; order Kitasatosporales; family Streptomycetaceae; genus Streptomyces; species Streptomyces sp. NPDC006512. The sequence continues at coordinate 60,698 of NZ_JBEXPG010000025.1, forward strand.
ACTGCTCGACCCGGGGGTCGGCCGCACCGTCCACGGTCACCTGCTTGCCCCACGCGCTGAGCATGATCGCGCCGGTCTGCTCCTTGACCGGGCTCATCAGCGTGTACGGGGTCTTGCCCACCTTCTCGGCGAGCTTGTCGAGGTCGGCCTTGGGGGCCTTCTCGTTGTACGTCACCCAGACCGCGCCGTGCTCCAGCGAGTGGACGGCGTTCACCTCCGGCACCGGGTTCTTGTAGACGTCGCCGTTGCAGTTCATCCAGCGGGGGTGGTGGTCCCCGCCGACCGGCGGGTTCATCTCGTACTTGACCGGCGTCTCGACGTGGTTGCGGCCGAGCTTCTTCGCGTCCCATTCCTGCTCGCCGCCGACCGGGTTCTTGATGGCCGCGGCCTTGGCCTTGTCCGCGGCCTCGTCCTTCTGCTTCTGGTCGATCATCACCCACGCGGCGAAGCCGACGAGCCCGGCGACGACGGCCGTCGAAGCGGTGATCGCGATGGCCTTGTTACGCCGGTCGCGTGCTTTGTCGGCGCGGCGCATCTCGGCTATGCGTGCCTGGCGGGAGTGCTGGTCGGACGTCCTGCTGGCCATGTGCCCTGGTTCCTTCTGCTGAGGGGGGTGTCGGGGTGGAGCCTGTGCTGCTGTGCGGTGGGGCGCCGGACCCGTCAGGTCCGCAGCACCTGCAGGGCGTGCAGGTCGGGGGCCCGTGCGAGCGTCCCGGGCGGCCGTACGGGCCCCGCGGACGCCGTACGCACGGCGGGTCCGGGCCCGGCCCCCGCGACGGCCACGGCGGGCGGCGGGGCGGGCAGGACGGCCGGTGTCACGTGGGAGAGCGGCGAACAGCCCGGCAGGTCGTACGGGGACGCGCAGACGGCGTGCGGAGCCTGCGCCCGTACGGGATCCGGCACGTGCGCGTCGGCGGGCCGCACGCACAGGAACGCCACGCCGGCCGCCACCGCGAACGCGATCAGCAGGAGGACGGCGGCCCGGCGCACGGGCGGCCGCCCGCGGTCCCCGCGCCCGATGTGCTCCCCAGCCCCCATGGGCGCCGATGGTAATGCTCATGACGGGCCTGCGGTCAGTGCGGGGTGTCATCACCTTTCGGGGGTGCGTAATGTGGCGGAAACCACCGCTGGCGATACTGGGCCGGCCCGACTGTGCCCCCCTGCTCCTCGGGGCGGTGGTGCACAGGCCGTCTGAACTGCGAGGATGAAGGCATGGACAAGCAGCAGGAATTCGTCCTCCGGACGCTCGAGGAGCGAGACATCCGCTTCGTGCGCCTGTGGTTCACCGACGTACTGGGCTTCCTGAAGTCCGTCGCGGTCGCCCCCGCCGAGCTGGAGCAGGCCTTCGACGAGGGCATCGGTTTCGACGGCTCCGCGATCGAGGGCTTCGCCCGGGTCTACGAGTCCGACATGATCGCCAAGCCGGACCCGAGCACCTTCCAGATACTGCCGTGGCGCGCCGAGGCCCCCGGGACCGCCCGGATGTTCTGCGACATCCTCATGCCGGACGGCTCCCCGTCCTTCGCGGACCCCCGCTACGTCCTCAAGCGGATCCTCGCCAAGACCTCCGACCTGGGCTTCACCTTCTACACCCACCCGGAGATCGAGTTCTTCCTGCTGAAGGACAAGCCGCTGGACGGCTCCCGCCCGGTCCCGGCGGACAACTCCGGCTACTTCGACCACACTCCGCAGAACGTCGGCATGGACTTCCGCCGCCAGGCGATCACCATGCTCGAATCCATGGGCATCTCGGTGGAGTTCAGCCACCACGAGGGCGCGCCCGGGCAGCAGGAGATCGACCTGCGCTACGCGGACGCCCTCTCCACGGCCGACAACATCATGACCTTCCGCCTCGTCATGAAGCAGGTCGCCCTGGAACAGGGCGTCCAGGCCACCTTCATGCCGAAGCCGTTCTCGGAGTACCCGGGTTCGGGCATGCACACCCACCTGTCCCTCTTCGAGGGCGACCGCAACGCCTTCTACGAGTCGGGCGCCGAGTACCAGCTGTCGAAGGTGGGCCGCTCCTTCATCGCGGGCCTGCTGAAGCACGCCGCCGAGACGGCCGCGGTCACCAACCAGTGGGTCAACTCGTACAAGCGGATCTGGGGCGGCTCCTCGCGCACCGCCGGCTCCGGCGGCGAGGCCCCCTCGTACATCTGCTGGGGCCACAACAACCGCTCCGCGCTGATCCGCGTCCCGATGTACAAGCCGGGCAAGACGGGCTCCTCGCGCGTCGAGGTCCGCTCGATCGACTCGGGCGCCAACCCGTACCTGACGTACGCCGTCCTCCTCGCGGCGGGCCTCAAGGGCATCGAGGAGGGCTACGAACTCCCGGCGGGCGCCGACGACGACGTGTGGGCCCTGTCCGACGCCGAACGCCGCGCGATGGGCATCGAGCCCCTCCCGCAGAACCTCGGCGAGGCCATCTCCCTGATGGAGCGCAGCGAACTGGTCGCCGAGACCCTCGGCGAGCACGTCTTCGACTTCTTCCTCCGCAACAAGAAGCAGGAGTGGGAGGAATACCGCTCGGAGGTCACCGCCTTCGAACTCCGCAAGAACCTCCCGGTGCTGTAGCCGCAGGTCACAGCACCTCCGGGCCGACGGTCGACGACCGTCGGCCCGGAGTCGTATCCGTCGGTCCGGAAGGTGGCGGCATGCCGTCGAAGGTGACGCTCGCGGTGCTGGGGGCCGGGGAGCGCGGTACGGGGTACGGGGCCTGGGCGCTGGCGCATCCGGAGCGGGCCGGGGTGGTGGCGGTGGCCGAGCCGCGGCGGGTCCGGCGGGAGCGGTTCGCGGCCGCCCACGGTCTGGGCGCCGGTGCGGCGGTCGACGACTGGCGGGCCCTGGCGGCCCGGGGACGCGTCGCGGACGCGGTGCTGGTCTGCACGCTGGACCGCGATCACCTGGAGCCCGTCCTGGCGTTCGCCGCGCTCGGCCACCACATCCTGCTGGAGAAGCCGATGGCGCTCACGGAGGGCGAGTGCCGGCGGATCGTCGCCGCGGTGGAGGAGGCCGGGGTGATCCTCGCGGTCGGCCACGTCCTGCGCTACACGCCCTACACGCGGGCCCTGAAGGGCGTCGTGGACTCCGGCCGGCTGGGTGAGGTCGTCAGCGTCCAGCACCTCGAACCGGTCGGCTTCTGGCACCAGGCCCACTCGTTCGTACGGGGCAACTGGCGCCGCGAGGACCGGGCGGCCTCGATGCTGATGGCGAAGTCCTGCCATGACCTGGACTGGTTGCAGTACGTCCTCGGACGGCCGCCGGCACGGGTCTCCAGCTTCGGGCGGCTGAGCCACTTCCGCCCCGAGAACCGGCCCGCGGGAGCCGCCGACCGCTGCCTGGACTGCGCGGTGGAAGCGGCCTGCCCGTACTCCGCCCCGCGCGACTACGGGGACCGGCTCGCCGCCGGACGGCACGGATGGCCGCTGAGCGTGGTCGTCGACGAGTTCACCCCGCGGGCCCTGGACGCCGCGCTGCGGGAGGGGCCGTACGGCCGGTGCGTGTACGCCTGCGACAACGACGTGGTCGACCACCAGGTGGTGGCCATGGAGTTCGACTCCGGCGCCACGGCCACCTTCACCATGACCGCGTTCACCGAACAGGCCGACCGTCAGACCCGCGTCTTCGGCACCAGGGGCGAACTGCGGGGCGACGGCAGGCGGGTGCGGGTGTACGACTTCCTGACCCGCACCGAGGAGCTCGTCGAGTTCGACGCCGAGGGGACGATGGACGCCGGGGGCGGTCACGGCGGCGGCGACGCCGGTCTGATGGACGCCTTCGTCGCCGCCGTGGCGGCGGGCGACCCCGGCTTGGTGAAGTCGGGTCCGCGGGAGTCCCTCACCAGCCACCTGACGGTGCTGGCCGCCGAACGGGCCAGGCGTGACGGCACGGTCGAGACCGTCGTACGGCAGGGCGACGGTGCTTCCTGACGCGGACTCAGGGCCCGACGCGGGTGCGGATCCGGTCGCCTCCGGCTGTCGGAACGACGACGGGCCGCCCTCCCGGGGCGCAGCGGGGAGAGCGGCCGGTCTTCAGGATCCCGGTCATGCGCAAGGGTTGTTTTCCTTATCGTGAATGCGTCAACGGGGCCCCGCGTGGGGCCTCTTCGTCATCTTCTTCGCTCATTCTCACGAGAATTCCTCCGGGCGTGGGCCGCGTTCGTCGTGCCGTGCTGTGTCGTGCTGGGCCGTGCTTGTGGTCCCGGGCTCGCCGTCACCCCCGTGGCAGGGCGGGCACCGGTTCCGTTTCTGTTCCCGTTCCGGCTCCTTCGGTCCGCAGGCGGTCCGCGACCCGGTCGAGGAGGGCGTCCCACGTGGGACCGGTGAGCTCTCCGTGCTCTGCCACCAGGGACTCCTCGTTCCTCTCAAGGCAGGAGCGGAGCAGGTCGGCCAGTTCTGGCATGTGTTACCTCGGCTTTCGGTGAAGGGCTGTATCGAGTCCGCTGCGGGTCCCTAGGACCCAACCTGGGATCACGGGCCGCGCCGCGACGGGCGCGGCCCGTGATCCCGAGAAGAGCTCTAGTCGGCTGCTCCGAATTCATCCAGGACGGCGCGTCCGTGCGGAGTCAGGTACAGGTTCACCTTTTCCAGCCTGCGGCTGACCGTTTTGCGGTCGATCCCCAGGTACCGGGCGATTTCCGTCTTACTGAGACCTTCCGCAATGTAGAGCCGTCCTACATCACGAATTCCCTTCTCCTCGGGCAGGGCCTTTTCCAGGAGTTCCTCGACCGCCCGCTGGGCGAGGTACGCCTTCGGTTCCGGATCGGTGTAGGAGCCCTCGGGCAGCACGTCCGCCGGGTAGGACCGGTCCCGGTCGTAGCGGCGGCAGGCCTCGGCGATCTCGTCGGCGGTGACCTTCGCCGCGAAGGCCCGGCCGCCGTCGTCCCGGTCGAGCGTGAAGTCCGGGTCCGACCACCGCAGGAAGAGCCGGACGAGGACGTTCTGCACGATGTCGTCACGGTCCCGGGCGAGGCCCTTGGCGAGGATCCGCCGGTTGATGAAGGGCATCAGCCGTTCGAGCTCGGCGACCCGTTCCGGGGGGAGGTTCCGGCCCGGACCGGTCAGGTGCGTCGGCGGCCCGGCGTCGTGCGCCACGGGTGCGTTGTGCATCTGGTTCCTTTCCTCGACTTCCGAGGTCGCTGCGCGGACCTCTTGCCATGAACGCCGTTGGAACGAAACGGAGATGGGGCATTCGATCTACGTAACTTTCCGTTCGGCCCTGGCCAAGGCCGAGCGGGGGCCGGTGAGTTCGGCGGGTCAGCCGAGGACGTGGAGGAGGAAGAGGGCCACGCCGACGCCGACCAGGAGCGCCGTGCCCAGCAGCGGGGAGAGGAAGGCCAGGTACGTCACCAGACCGGCGACGATCAGGGTGAGCAGGATCAGGCGCATCTTCGCCAGGACGGGGTCGGGGTTCATGGGTGTGCTGCTCCCGGGACTCGGGGCCGCGGCCGCGGCCTGGGGACCCCCGCCGTGCGCGGAGTGTCGTCCCTTACGCCGTCCGGCGCGGGCCCGGACGGGGCGGCCGGCCCCCGAATGTGGGCCGCGTCACGCGGAGCGGACCCGCGTACGGCCCCGCCGTCCGGGCAGGGCCGGCAGGGGCCGTGGGGGCCGGGCAGGGCCGCAGGGGCCTGGTCAGACCGCCGGCAGGGGCGGCGGGACCGCCGGGCGCCAGGTGGGGGCGGGGCCGGCGGTGGCGGTGTGGAGCTGCGCGTCGAGGCCCAGGACGGCCGTGGTGGTGGCGCCGCCCGCTTCGAGGACGGCCGAGGGGGCGCCCGCGTACAGCATCCGGGACTCGGTCCAGGCGGGCGGCCCGCCCAGCGGGGCGGCGGCGATGGTGCCGGTGTCGGCGCGGCCCGTCACCAGGCGGCCCGCGACGCCCACGGCCCCGTACCCGGCCCGGCCGCCGGCCTCCGCGAGGGCGGAGACCCGGGGTGCTCCGGGGCCCGCCGTCACCAGGGCGCTGCGGACCGCGCCCGAGTCGGGGCGCCGGAAGTAGAGGCGGACGCCCGGGCCGTCCGGGGTCGCGGTCAGGGGGACGGTGGTGGCGGGGAGCGCGGTGGGGTAGGGCCCGGCGAGCGGGTCTCCGGGGGAGGGCTGCGTCCAGGCGAGGACGGACTTGGCGGTGCTGGCGTACACGTGGCGCCGGCCGGCCGCGTCCACGACGGCCACCGGGTCGCTCTGCAGGTCCTCGCCGCCCAGGCGCTGCCATCCGCCGAAGGCGCCCGACGGCTCCTGGACGCTCGCGCGCAGGGTCCGGCGGGTGTCGCGGAGGTAGACGGTGAGCCGGCCGGCCGCGTCGACGGCGGCGGCGGGCGCGCTGATCGCGGAGGTGCCGGGTTCGTCCCCGGGTTCGGGGGTGCCGAGCGACTGCCAGGCCCCGAACGGCCCGTCGGGCGCCGTCTGGAGGGCGAGGACGACCTCGCGCCGGTAGTCGGCGGGCCGGGGGCCGAGCGTGGTGCGGGTGGCGAGGACCGCGATGCGGCCGTCGGGGAGGCGGGCCGTGGTGGCGCCCGGGTCGATGCCGGTGCCGGGGAGCAGGGCCGGGCCCGTCCAGGTGCCGGCCCGGTCGCGGGTCCACACCGCCGTCCGGCCGTCCAGTACGGCGAAGGCCCAGAGCCGGCCGGGCGTGCCCTCGGTCAGCCAGGAGGTGGTGTCGGCCCGCGCGTAGCGCAGCGACTGGGCCCAGTTGCGGCCGGTGGGACTGCCCGCCACCTTGCGGTCGCCGCAGCCCGAGGGGCTGCCGCAGTAGTCCGCCCGGTCCTGCCAGGCATACGTCCGCAGGAAGCCGGTCTTGGTCTCGGCGGTCTGCGGGTCCAGCGCGTGCGGGAGGGCTCCGTTGTGGTAGCCGAGGTAGTTCTGGACCGAGAAGCGGGGGCGGTCGGTGACCCGTTCCGCGTACGCCGCGGTGGCGGCCTGCACGAAGCGGGCGCCGTACATGTGGTCCTGGTGGTCGGTGTACTTGCCGGTCTGCTCGTACCGGCCGGGCGTGGGGTCCTGCATCCGTATCGTCGTCGGCCGGTACTGCTCCAGGATCCCGGATATCGCCTGGACCGCCTGGTCCTTGGTGTACGTGAACGGCCGCTTGGCCGGGGTGCCCGAGGCCGGCTGGGTTCCGAGCGCGGGTATCTCCCCGTTCCACAGGCCGCGCAGGCTGTCCGGGTTGTTCCCGGCCGGGCTGCGGGCCTCGCGCAGCTGGAGCCAGACGAGGTGGATCTCGGGGCGGGCGACGAGGACGTCGAGCTCGGCCTCGCCGCCGCCCGCGGTCGGTATGACCGTGCGCTTCCACGCGCTGGTGCGGTCGCCGGTGGCCATCTGGGCGTAGGCGGCGCGGATGCCGTTCTGCCGGGCCTCCGCGTAGTGGGTGCGGTCGGCGGGCTGTTCGGGGTCCTTGGCCTCGCCGCCGCGGGCCTCGTTGCGGCCGTCGGCCTCGCCCGAGGTCAGGTAGGCGGTGGTGACCCGGGTCCCGGCGGCCAGGGACCGGCTGAGGTCGGGGTTCATGAAGAACAGGTCGTCGTCGGGGTGGGCGACGACCTGCACCACCGTCCCGGCCGTGGTGCTCGCCGGGAGGGCGGGGGCCGGCTTCATCGCCCCGTTGGCCTCGGCCGAGGTCTGCTGGCCGGAGGCGACGGCGAGCACGCCGGTGGCGCCCACGGTGAGCATGGGCAGCACGGCCGCGAGGAGGAAGCGGCGGCGGGATACGGGCATCGGTCACGCCTTGAGGTCGTTCCGGGCGGGAAGAACCGCTGTGCAGTCAGTGAGAGGCGAAATCGGGGGAGTTGGTTCACCGATTCCGCCGATGACGCACGCTTTCCGAAAACGACCGGATGTGATGGTGCCCGCCCGGGACCGGGGCCGCCCACGTGTCCGGATCGTGGACGCGGCCGACCGCCGCGGGCCCTCCTACGGGCGGGTGGTGCGCCGTCCCACCGGCTGCCACGGCGCCAGGTAGGCGTTCACGTCGTCCGCGGAGGAGGTGACGTACAGCCGCGCGTCCAGGCCGAGCACCGCCAGGCTGACCAGGTTCTTCCCGGTCATCGTGCTGGACGGGGCGCCGACGAACATCAGCGGCGAACGCTGCCAGGGCCGCCCCCGGCCGACGTCCGAACCCAGCTGTCCGCCCGCCGCCCGGCCGGCGAGGAGGTGCCCGCTGGCCGTCACCGAGCCGAAGCCCTGGAGCCCGCCCAGATCGGTGAGGCCGGTCACCGTCAGCCCGCCCTCGCCGGTGATCAGGGCCGTACGGACGTTGCCCGAACCCGGCTTGCGGAACCAGAGCCGCACCCCGCCCCCGCGGCCGTCGGCGGTCAGCGGGAGGGTGGTCTCCGGCAGTCCGGTGCCGGTGGCCGGGCCCAGCGGGGCGCCTTGCTCCGGCTGCGCCCAGCCGGTCACCGAGCGGGTCGTCGCGGCGAACACCATCCGCCGCCCGGCCCCGTCCGTCGCGGTGACGGGCGTGCCGTGCAGATCGGCGCCGCCGTGGCGCTCCCACGGCCCCCAGCCGCCGTCCGGCCGCAGCGTGCGGCCGCGCAGGGTGTACGCGCCGTCGCGCACGTACACGCCGACCTGCCCGGTGCCGTCGACCGACACGGCGGGCGCGCTGATGTCGGAGGTCCAGTCCTCGTCGGAGGCCTCGGGGGTGCCCAGCGACTCCCAGTCCCCGAACTCCTCGGAGCCGGGGGCCCGCTGGGCGGCGTACACGACCTCGCGCCGGTAGTCGCCGGGATGCTCCCCGAAGGAGGTGCGGGTGCCGAAGACCGCGATCCGGCCGTCCTTCAGGGTGACGGTCGAGACGCCCTGGTCCATGCCGGTGCCGGCGAGCAGGCGCGGTCCGGTCCAGCGGCCTATCAGCCCGTTGCGGTGCCAGAGCGCCACCTGGCCGTCGAGCACCTTGAAGGCCCACAGGCCGTGGCGCTCGTCGGAGGCCAGCCAGGAAGTGCCGTTTCCGCGGGCGTAGTTGATGGACTCCGTCCAGCGGTTGCCCGACGGGTGCTCGGCGACCTTGAGGTCCCCGCAACCGGCCTCGCTGCCGCAGTGGTCCTGCCGGTCGAGCCAGGCGTAGGTGTCGAGTATGTCGAGCTTCTGCCGGGCCTCGTCCGGGCCGAGGGCGCTGGGGAGCGAGCCGTTGAAGTAGCCGACGTAGTTCTGCGTCGCGAAGTGCGGCCGGTCCTTGACGTCCCTCGCGTAGGCGGCGCTCGCCAGCTGCACGAACCGGGCGCCGTAGAAGTGGTCCTGGTGGTCGGTGTACCGCTTGGTGTCCGGGAACCGGCCGGGCGTGGGGTCCTGGAAACGGATGGTGGTCGGCCGGTACCGGTCCAGGATGCCCGCGAGGGTCCGTACGACCTGGTCCTTCGTGTACGAGAACGGCTGCGTGACCGGGGTCCCGGAGGCCAGGGCCGACTCCAGGCGCGGTACCTTGCCGTCCCACAGGCCGCGCAGGCTGTCGGGGACGTCGTGGTGGACGTGGCCCGCCTCGCGCAACTGCAGCCAGACCAGGTTGACCTCGGGCCGGGCGACGAGGACGTCGAGCTCGGCCTGGCCGCCGCCGTCGGTCGGTATCACGGTGCGCTTCCAGGCGCTGCTGCGGTCGCCGGTGGCCATCTGGGCGTAGGCGGCGCGGATGCCGTTCTGGCGGGCCTCGGCGTAGGCCGGCTTGTCGGGCCGGACGGAACCCTCCTTGCCGGCGCCCGCGTTGATGCCGTCGGCTTCGCCGGAGGTGAGGTAGACGGAGGTGACGGCGTGCCCGGCGGCTATGGAGTACCGCAGGTCGGGGTTCATGAAGTACAGGTCGTCGTCGGGATGGGCGACGACCTGGAGCACCCGCCCGGGGTCCGGCGGGCCCACGGCGGTGGCGGTGGTGGACCGCGAGTCGGCGGTGGTGGGGGCGCCGAAGCCGGTCAGGGCCTCGTTGCCGCGCAGGAGGAGCATGCCGCCCGCGGTGGTGGCCGCGCAGACGGCGACCGCCGTGACCAGCCGGGCGAGGCGGGGGTGCTGGGCGTACCCCCGGTGCGCACGGCCCCAACGTCCCGGAGCCGGCCGGGAGCCGGGGTCCGCTCCCGCGCCGGAATCCGCTCCGGCACCGGGCTCACCGGCGGCGTCGGCGTCCGGTTCGCGACCCGGGCCGCCCGTGGCGTCGGCGTCCGGTTCGAGCCCCGGGCCTCCCGCGGCGTCGGCGCCCGGTTCGCGACCCGGGCCGCCCGTGGCGTCGGCGTCCGGTTCGCCGCCCGGGTCTCCCGCGGTGTGCGGCTCGACCGTCGGCGGACCTGTGGTCGGGGACGGCTCGTGCCCGGACCGTGCCCCGGCGGTTTCCGCCGACGGCCTCCCGGCGTGTTCCTCCCGCCGCAGCCCGGTACGGGCGGGCAGGGTGGGGCCGTTGGGCCCAGTGGGGCTGAAGGGATCGAGGAGGGGGCGTCCTTCGGTCATGGGGCTCCTCGTTGCCGGTCGAGCGGGGACCGGGCCCCCTCACGCATAGATCCATAAGTATTCAGAAAATCTGATAATCAGCCTCATGATCTACGCCACGGCGCGCCGATGAATCGAACGCCGCTCCGGCTAGGCTCACCACAGGACCTGGCCGGGCCACCGGCAGCGACGCACGCGGGAGGCGGCGGGATGACAGTCCCGGGACGCAGGAGCAGCACCTTCATCCGGCTGCTGCGCAGCGGTTTCACCGACCCCTCCGCCGCAGCCCGGCTCCTCGACGCCGACGCGCTGGCCTCCGTACGCACCGACCCGGTGCTCCTCGACGCCCTCGGCGCGACCGCCGACCCGGACCTCGCGCTGCGCGGACTCGTGCGCCTCGCCGAAGCGCAGCCGCCGGACCAGCTGCCCCGGCTCCTCGACACCCTCGTCAGCGCCAAACCCCTGCGCGACCGGCTCCTCGGCGTGCTCGGCGCCTCCGAGGCCCTCGCCGACCACCTCGCCCGCCACCCCCGCGACTGGCTCGCCCTCGTCACCTACGAGGCCGCCGACCTGCACCCCGGGCTCCCCGAGTTCGAACAGGGACTGGCCGAGGCCCACGAACCCGTCGCCCTGCGCGTCGCCTACCGCCGCTGCCTGCTCTCCATCGCCGCCCGCGACGTCTGCGGCACCACCGACGTCGCCCAGACCGCCGCCGAGCTCGCCGACCTCGCCACCGCCACCCTCCGGGCCGCCCTGCGCATCGCGACCGCCGCCGCCCCCCAGGACGCCGCCCAGTGCCGGCTCGCCGTCATCGCCATGGGCAAGTGCGGCGGCAACGAGCTCAACTACGTCTCCGACGTCGACGTGATCTTCGTCGGGGACGCCGCGCCCGGCGCCGACGAGGGCAAGGCCATCCAGGCCGCGACCCGCCTGGCCTCCCACCTCATGCGGATCTGCTCCGAGACCACCGTCGAGGGCACCATCTGGCCCGTCGACGCCAACCTGCGCCCCGAAGGCCGCAACGGCCCCCTCGTGCGCACCCTCGCCTCCCACCTCGCCTACTACCAGCGCTGGGCCAAGACCTGGGAGTTCCAGGCCCTCCTCAAGGCCCGCGCCGTGGCCGGCGACCCCGAGCTCGGCGCCCAGTACATCGCGGCCATAACCCCCCTCGTCTGGCAGGCCGCCGAACGCGAGAACTTCGTCGCCGACGTCCAGAAGATGCGCCGCCGCGTCGTCGACAACATCCCCGCCGCCCAGGTGGACCGCGAACTGAAACTCGGCCCCGGCGGCCTGCGCGACGTCGAGTTCGCCGTCCAGCTGCTCCAGCTCGTCCACGGCCGCGGCGACGCCACCCTCCACTCCGGCACCACCCTCGACGCCCTCCACGCCCTGGCCGCCGGAGGCTACGTCGGCCGCGCCGACGCCGCCCAGCTCAACGACGCCTACCGGTTCCTGCGCGCCATGGAACACCGCATCCAGCTCTACCGGCTGCGCCGCACCCACCTCGTCCCCGAGGACGAACACGACCTGCGCCGCCTCGGCCGCTCCATGGGCCTGCGCACCGAACCCGTCGCCGAACTCAACAAGGCCTGGCGCCGCCACGCCACCGCCGTCCGCCGCCTCCACGAGAAGCTCTTCTACCGGCCGCTCCTCGACGCCGTCGCCCAGCTCACCCCCGGCGAGACCCGGCTCTCCCCCCGCGCCGCCGGCCAGCGCCTCGAAGCCCTCGGCTACGCCGACCCGGCCGGGGCCCTGCGCCACCTCGAAGCCCTCGCCTCCGGCGTCAGCCGCAAGGCCGCCATCCAGCGCACCCTGCTGCCCGTCCTCCTCGGCTGGTTCGCGGACTCCGCCGACCCGGACGCCGGCCTCCTCAACTTCCGCAAGGTCTCCGACGCCCTCGGCAAGACGCCCTGGTACCTGCGCCTGCTGCGCGACGAGGGCGCCGCCGCCGAGAACCTCGCCCGCGTCCTGTCCGCCGGACGCCTCGCCCCCGACCTGCTGATGCGCGCCCCCGAGGCCGTCGCCCTGCTCGGCGACCCCGAGAACCTCAAGCCCCGGACCCACGAAGCCCTCGAACAGGAGGTGCTCGCCGCCGTCGGCCGCGCCGAAAGCGGCGAGGCCGCCGTCGCCGCGGCCCGCGGCGTCCGCCGCCGCGAGCTCTTCCGCACCACCGCCGCCGACATCATCTCCTCGTACGGAACGGAGGACAGCCCCGCCGAGACCGACCCCGGCGCCCTCGTCGACCGGGTCGGCGAAGCCGTCTCCGACCTCACCGCCGCCACCATCGCCGGAGCCCTGCGCGCCGCCGTGCGCGACCACTGGGGCGAGACGCTCCCCACCCGCTTCGCCGTCATCGGCGTCGGCCGCTTCGGCGGACACGAACTCGGCTACGGCTCCGACGCCGACGTCCTCTTCGTCCACGAACCCCGCGAAGGCGTCGACGAACAGGAAGCGGCCAAGGCCGCCCAGACCGTCATCTCCGAAATGCGCCGACTGCTCCAGCTGCCCACCGCCGACCCGCCGCTGCTCATCGACGCCGACCTGCGCCCCGAAGGCCGCTCCGGCCCCCTGGTGCGCACCCTGTCCTCGTACGCCGCCTACTACCGCCGCTGGTCCCTCACCTGGGAGAGCCAGGCCCTGCTGCGCGCCGTCCCGGTCGCCGGGGACGAGGAACTCGGCCGGCGCTTCATCGACCTCGTCGACCCCCTGCGCTACCCCGTGGAGGGCCTCGGGGAGGAAGCGGTCCGCGAGATCCGCCGGCTCAAGGCGCGCATGGAGACCGAGCGGATGCCGCGCGGAGCCGACTCCACCCTGCACACCAAGCTGGGCCGCGGCGGTCTGAGCGACGTGGAGTGGACCGTCCAGCTGCTCCAGATGCGGCACGCCTGGGCCGAACCCGGCCTGCGCACCACCCGGACCCGCCGGGCCCTGTCCGCCGCCCACGCCGCCGGACTGATCCCGACCGAGGAGGCGCAGATCCTCGACGAGGCCTGGGTGCTCGCCACCCGGGTCCGCAACGCCGTCATGCTGGTCCGCGGCCGGGCCGGGGACACCTTCCCCTCCGAGGCCCGTGAGCTGGCGGCGGTCGGCCGCTACCTCGGCTACCCGGAGGGCCGGGTCGGCGAGATGCTGGACGACTACCGCCGTACGACGCGCCGCGCGCGGGCCGTCGTGGACGACCTGTTCTACGCGGACTGAGCTCCACGGCCCGGGGCCCGGGCCCAGCCGGGTCGGGTCCGGTCCTAGGCCGCCTCCCGCAGCCCCCGCGCGTACGCCAGGAACGCGGCCAGGCCCAGGTCGAAGGCCGCGTCCGCGCGTCCCGGGCCCCCGGCGGCCAGCGCGCCGGCCAGCAGCGGGGTCCGCTCCGACGGCTCCCACATGGCCTCGGGCGCCGCCAGGTCCAGGGCCGAGCCCAGGACCAGGTTCTCCAGCCCGGTCAGCAGCGGCATCACCTGCTCCCGCCGGAACCCGGCCGCGAGCAGCAGCGCGACCGCCCGCTCGTACTGGGCGAGCACGCGGGGGGCCCGGACCGGTGTGGTCATCAGCAGCGGGATGGCGCGCGGGTAGGCGGCGAACGCGGCCCGGTAGGAGCGCGCCCACTCCTCCAGCGCCCGGTCCCAGGGGGTCAGCTCCAGGGCGGAGCCGGTGATCGAGTCGCAGACCCGCTCCCGGACCAGCTCCACCACCCCGGCCCGGCCGTCCACGTGGTGATACACCGACGCCGTCTGTACCCCGAGCGCCCGGGCGATCTGCGGAACGCTGAACTCCCCTTGCTCCGCGACCAGTTGCAGGGCGGCTGCGGCGATCCGCTCCCGGTCGAGCAGGGGGGTGCGCGGCCGTGCCATGGCTGTTCTCCCTCGTCAAGGTCTTCCCGTACGCCAAAACCGGAGGCTACATTGCCGCAAACCGAAAGCCTTTAGGTTTTCGGATCCCCGCCGCCTGCCGTTCGCAGAAGGGTGCCCCCGCATGCCCGAAACGCCAGAGCCCGCACACAGACCCCCAGCCGGCGCGACCCCCACGACCGCCCTCCACCAGGGCGCCCTCGGCGCCGCCGACATCACCTTCTTCGTCGTCTCCGCCGCCGCCCCCCTCACCGTCATGGCCGGCGTCGCCCCTGTCGCGATCCTCCTCGGCGGCGTCGGCGCCCCCGCCGGCTACCTCCTCGCCGGCCTCACCCTCGCCGTCTTCGCCGTCGGCTTCACCACCATGAGCCGCCACGTCCGCAGCGGCGGCGCCTTCTACGCGTACATCAGCCGCGGCCTCGGCAAGCGCGTCGGCATCGGCGCCGCCCTGCTCGCCCTCATCGGCTACAACGGCATGGAGATCGGCGTCTACGGCCTCCTCGGCACCACCACCGCCGACACCGGACAGGCCCTCGCCGGCCTCGACGTCCCCTGGCTGCCCGTCTCCCTCGCCGGGCTCCTGCTCGTCTGGTACGGAGGCTTCCGCTCCATCGACTTCGGCGCGAAGCTCCTCGGAATCCTCCTCGTCGCCGAGACCGGGATCCTCGTCCTCCTCGCCGCCGGAGTGCTCGCCGAGGGCGGCGCCCACGGCCTCTCCGCCGGCTCCTTCGCCCCCGGCGCCGTCCTCGTCCCCGGCACCGCCGCCGTCCTGGCCTTCGCGTTCGCCGCCTTCACCGGCTTCGAGTCCACCGTCATCTACCGCCGCGAGGCCCGCGACCCCGACCGCACCATCCCCCGCGCCACCTACATCGCCGTCGCCTTCCTCGGCCTCTTCTACGCCTTCGTCGTCTGGACCGTCATCCAGGCCTTCGGCGCCGAAGAGGTCCTCGCGGCCGCCGCCGAAGACCCCGGCGGCCTCTTCTTCGCCGCCATCACCACCTACGTGGGCCCCTGGGCGGCGGACCTCATGCACGTCTTCATCGTCACCAGCGTCATCGCCTCCCTCCTCGCCTTCCACAACGCCATCAACCGCTACGTCCTCGCCCTCTCCGAAGAGGGGGTCCTGCCCGCCGCCCTCGGCCGCGTCCACCCCCGCCACGGCTCCCCGTACCTGGCCGGAGCCGCCCAGACCGCCCTCGGCGCCGTGATCGTCCTCGGTTTCGCCCTCGCCGACGCCGACCCGTACCAACAGCTCCTGCTCTGGGTGAACACCCCCGGCATGATCGGCCTCATGGCCCTGATGCTGCTCGCCGCCATCGCCGTACCCGTCTACTTCCGGCGCACCGCCCACGACGAAGGGCCCTGGCGCACCCTGGTGGCCCCCGTCACCGCGGCCGTCCTGCTGGCCGTCGCGATCTTCCTGGTCGTCTCCAAGGTCGGCCTGTTCACCCTGGCCTCCACCACCGTCAACACCGTCCTCGTGTCCCTCGTCCCCGCCGTGTTCCTCACCGGCCTCGCCCTCGCCCAGCGGCTCAAGACCCGCCGCCCCGAGGTGTACGCACGCTTCGCCGAAGACCCGTCCGCCGAAGACGCCCCCACCGCACACCCCCCTCTCGAACCCCTCGAAGGAGCACAGCCGTGCCCGCTGCCGACACCGTCCTCACCGGAGCCCGCGTCCGCACCCTCGACCCCGCCCGCCCCGAGGCCGGCGCGGTAGCCGTCCGCGACGGACACATCGTCGCCGTCGGCCACGAGAGCGACGTACGCGACTGGCGCGGACCCGGCACCCAGGTCCTCGACCTCGCCGGCGCCACCCTCACCCCCGGCCTCACCGACGCCCACAGCCACCCCGTCTGGGGCGTCGAGATGGCCACCGGAACCGACCTCTCCGCCGTGCGCGACCTCGACCAGCTGCGCGCCGCCCTGCGCACCGCGGACCGCGGCCCCGGCGGCTGGGTCCTCGGGTACGGCCTCGACCACAACGCCTTCGGCGGCCGCCCCGTCGACCGGACCCTGATCGAGGAGACCCTCGACGGCGCCCCCGCCTTCCTGCGCCTCTACGACGGCCACTCCGCCCTCGCCACCGGCCCGGCCCTCGCCGCGGCGGGCATCACCGGACCCCGTACCTTCGCCCAGCGCTCCGAGATCGTCTGCGACGAGGACGGCCGCCCCACCGGACACCTCGTCGAACACGCCGCGATGGCCCTCGTCGGAGCCCTCGCCCCCAAGCCCACCCCGGCCGCCCGCCGCGCCCGCCTCCTCACCCTGCTCGGCGAGATGGCCGCCACGGGCCTCACCGGCGCCCACGTCATGGACCTCGGCGACGGCGACGTACCCGCCCTCCTGTCCACCGTCGAGTACGAGGGAGACCTGCCGCTCCGGCTGCGCCTGGCCCCCTGGTGCATGCCGGGCGCGGGCGACGAGGACCTGGCCGAACTGATCGAGCTCCAGCTGACCGGCGGCCGCCACTGGCAGGTCGGCGGCGTCAAGTTCTTCATGGACGGCACCGTCGAGGGCGGCACGGCCTGGCTGGAGCACGCCGACTGCCACGGCCAGGGCACCGACGCGTTCTGGCCCGACCTCCAGGAGTACGCCCGGGCCGTACGGATCCTCGACGCCGCCGGGGTCCGCACCGCCACCCATGCCATCGGCGACGCGGCCGTCCGCCACGTCCTCGACACCGTCGCCTCACTGGGCGCGCACGCCGCGATGCGGCACCGGATCGAGCACATCGAAACCGTCCCCGACGGCCAGCTGAAGCGGTTCGCGGAGCTCGGGGTCATCGCCTCCATGCAGCCCCCGCACACCGCGTACACCCGCGCCGACCACACCGACGAGTGGTCCAAGCGGCTCGGCGACGAGCGCGCCGCCCGGGCCTGGCGGTGCCGCGACCTGCGGGACGCGGGCGCCGTCCTGGCCCTCGGCTCTGACTGGCCCATCGCCCACCACGACGCCCGCCAGGTCCTCGCCACGGCGCTGCGCCCGCGCGGCGCGGCCGCGGCGGGCCGGTACCTGACCGGGCTGATGGCACTGGAGGGGATGACCTCGCACGCGGCGCTCGCGGCGGGGGAGCAGCGGGTGGCCGGGCGGATCGCGGTGGGCCTGCGGGCGGACCTGACGGCCCTGGCCCTCGACCCGGTGACGGCGGCTCCCGACGAACTCGCCGAGGCGCCGGTCGGCCTCACCATGTCCGGCGGCCGGATCACCCACCGCGCGGACGGCCTCTAGAAGACACGGCCTCTAGGAGACACAGCATCCGGAAGAGACGGCCTCCGGAAGAAGGGGAGGGGCTACCGCCGGAAGCGGTCCAGCAGCGCCGCGGCGGGATGCGGGCCGGTGTGCAGGGGGTGACGCGGAAGCCGGTGCGGCAGCGATCCGTACCAGGCCCGCGAGACGGCGTACCCGAAGGCCAGGCACATCATCCCGCCGACCGCGTCCAGCCAGAAGTGGTTCGCGGTGGCCACGATGACGACCAGCGTCGCCGTCGGGTAGAGCAGGCCCAGGATCCGCGCCCACGGCGCCGAGGCGACCGCGAAGATCGTCAGCCCGCACCAGAGCGACCACCCTATGTGCATGGACGGCATCGCCGCGTACTGGTTCGACATGTTCTTCAGGTTCCCGGAGGCCATGGAGCCCCAGGTGTGGTGCACGATCACCGTGTCGATGAAGTCCTGCCCGTTCATCAGCCGGGGCGGCGCGAGCGGGTACAGGTAGTAGCCGACCAGGGCGACGCCCGTGGTGGCGAACAGGATGAGGCGGGTCGCGGCGTAACGCCCCGGGTGAAAACGGTAGATCCACACCAGTACGCCGATCGTCACCACGAAGTGGAGGGTGGCGTAGTAGTAGTTCATGCCGACGATCAGCCACGTCACCGAGTTCACGGCGTGGTTGACGGACTGCTCCACGGCGATGCCGAGGTCCCGCTCCACGCCCCAGATCCAGTCGGCGTTCGCGAGCGCGGCCGCCTTCTGCTCGGGCACGGCGTTGCGGATCAGCGAGTACGTCCAGTAGCTGACGGCGATCAGCAGGATCTCGAACCAGATCCGGGGCCGCCGGGGTGCGCGGAGCCGCGTCAGGAAGGTGCGTTCCGACGCCGGACGGGCCTCGTGCTCGGTCACGTGGGGTGACGAGAGGTCCGTCCGGGTTTCCAGTGTCTTCACGCTCGCTTCACCCATGGGGAGAGAGTCTGCCAGATGGGATCTCGCCTCCGATCATCCCTCCGGACGGTCTTGGGTGCCCCCCGTCCGCCCTGCGGACTACCCCCGGGTCCGTACGACGGTCCGGCCCCGCTGTCAGGGGGCCGCCCGGCCGCCGCGGCGCTGCCCCGGCCCCGAGGCCGTCGAGCCGCGGACCACCAGCTCGGGCAGGAACACGAACTCGCTGTGCGGGGCCGGCGTACCGCCGATCTCCTCCAGCAGGGTCCGCACCGCCGCCTGCCCCATGGCCTGCACGGGCTGGCGGATCGTCGTCAGCGGCGGATCGGTGAACGCTATGAGGGGGGAGTCGTCGAAGCCCACGACCGACACGTCGTGCGGGACGCGCAGCCCCTGCTGCCGGGCTGCCCGGATCGCGCCCAGCGCCATCATGTCGCTCGCGCACACCACGGCGGTGCAGCCCCGGGAGATCAGCGCGGCCGCCGCGGCCTGACCGCCCTCCAGGGTGTAGAGGGAGTGCTGGATCAGCTCCTCCGTCCCGGCCTCGTCGAGCCCGAGCCGCTCCTTCATCCCCAGCCGGAAGCCCTCGATCTTGCGGAGCACCGGCACGAACCGCTTCGGCCCGACCGCGAGCCCGATGCGGGTGTGCCCGAGCGCCGTCAGGTGGGTCACCGCGAGCTGCATCGCGGCCCGGTCGTCGGGGGACACGAAGGGCGCCCGCACCTTGTCGGAGAAGCCGTTGATCAGGACGTACGGGACGCCCTGGCCGCGGAGTTGGTCGTAGCGGCCCATGTCGGCGGTGGTGTCGGCGTGCAGCCCCGAGACGAAGATGATCCCGGAGACGCCCCGGTCGACCAGCATCTCGGTCAGCTCGTCCTCGGTGGACCCGCCCGGCGTCTGCGTCGCCAGCACCGGGGTGTACCCCTGCCGGGTCAGCGCCTGCCCGATGACCTGCGCGAGCGCCGGGAAGATCGGGTTGTCCAGTTCGGGAGTTATCAGGCCGACGAGCCCCGCACTGCGCTGCCGCAGCCGTACGGGCCGCTCGTAGCCGAGCACGTCGAGCGCGGCCAGCACGGACTCGCGGGTGCCTGCGGCCACACCGGGCTTGCCGTTGAGCACGCGGCTGACTGTGGCTTCGCTGACCCCCGCCTGGGCTGCGATGTCGGCTAGCCGTGCGGTCACGGGATTGGACTGTACCGGGCGCACGTTCAGATTGCCCACCACGTGCAGGAATCGGCGGGCAGCCGGACCGTACGCCCGTCCGTCTCCACCGGCGCACTGGACAGCACGGGCCGCCCCGGGCAGGGCAGCTCCACCGACTCCGGCCGGGTGTTGACGGTGCAGGCGAAGCCGGGACGGGAGAACAGGAGCACCCCCTCAGGCGCCGGCAGCCACTCCATCCCCGACGGGGCCGCGGCCCCGCACTCCGGAGCCGGCCGGCCCGCTTCCGGCGCGCCCAGCCCCGGAATGGCCCGCCGCAGTTCCAGCGCCGCCCGGTACAGCTCCAGGGTGGAATGCGGATCCCCGGTCTGCGCGGCGACGCTCAGGGGGCCCCAGCCCGCGGGCTGCGGCAGCCAGGTTCCGCCGCCGCCGAAGCCGTACGGCGGCTCCTCGCCGGACCAGGGCAGCGGGATCCGGCAGCCGTCACGGAGCCCGTCCTGCCCGGCGGCCTCGGCGGCCCCGGCGGCATCGCCGGGGACCGGGGCCTCGGCGGGTACGGCGCCCCCTGCCGGACCCGTCACCCCGGCGGCGCCCGCCGCCCCGGCTCCGGCGCCCGCCGCCCCGGCTGCCTCCGGCCGGCGCCGGCCCCGCCGGAACGCCGGGTCCCGGCGGGCCTCCTCGGGCAGGTCGGTCACCTCCGGCAGACCCAGCTCCTCGCCTTGGTACACGTACGCCGAACCCGGCAGGGCCAGCATCAGCAGCGCCGCCGCCCGCGCCCGGGCCAGCCCCCGCGCCCCGCCCCCGTACCGCGTCACGTGCCGCACCACGTCGTGGTTCGACAGCACCCACGTGGTCGGCGCCCCCACCGACGCGGTCGCCGCCAGGGACTCGTCGATGACCGTCCGCATCGCGGCCGGGTCCCACGGACAGTTCAGGAACCGGAAGTTGAACGCCTGGTGCAGCTCGTCGGGGCGGACGTACAGCGCCAGCCGGTCCGAGGTCGGCGCCCAGGCCTCGGCGACCCCGATCCGCTGCCCCCCGTAGGAGTCCAGGAGCCGCCGCCAGGAGCGGTGGATCTCGTGGACCCCGTCCTGGTCGAAGAAGGGGAGCGGCTCGGTGCCGATCAGCGTGGCCTGGGCGCCGCGGCCGATGTCGGGCAGCCCGGGCGCCTTCACCATGCCGTGGGCCACGTCGACGCGGAAGCCGTCCACCCCCAGGTCCAGCCAGAACCGCAGGACGGACGCGAACTCGGCGGCGACCTCCGGATGCTCCCAGTCGAGGTCGGGCTGCTCCGGGGCGAAGAGGTGCAGGTACCAGTCCCCGTCCGGCACCCGGGTCCAGGCCGGACCGCCGAACACCGACTCCCAGTCGTTCGGCGGCTCGGAGCCGTCCGCGCCGCGCCCCGGGCGGAACAGGTACCGCTCGCGGGCGCCCGGCTGCCCGGCGAGGGCCTCCTGGAACCAGGGGTGCCGCTCGGAGGTGTGGTTCGGGACCACGTCGACGATGACCCGCAGGCCGAGCGCGTGCGCGGCGCGGACCAGGTCGTCGGCGTCGGAGAGGTCCCCGAAGAGGGGGTCGACGGCGCGGTAGTCGGCGACGTCGTAGCCGCCGTCCGCCTGGGGCGAGACGTAGAAGGGGGTCAGCCACACGGCGTCGACGCCGAGCCGGGCCAGGTGCGGGAGCCGCTCGCGGACCCCGCGCAGGTCGCCGACGCCGTCCCCGTCGCTGTCCGCGAAGGAGCGCACGTAGACCTGGTAGATGACGGCATCGCGCCACCAGCCGCCGCTCGCGGACGTTTTGCTGGAAGCGCTTGCAAGCCCGGAGGCCGTCAACTCGTGGGTCATATCGGGGTCAACGCGGGTACACACCCCATGGTTGCGGGCCCGGTCACTCGAAGGTGCCTCGAACTAACAGCAAGCTGCGGCAACCGTACGGACACACGCATGTAACGATCAGCACGTCTTGCAGAAAATTGCCGCAAGCTCTTTCGGACGGCTTTCAGTCTTGTTACGTTCCTGGCAACTCGGGACCGCAGGGACGCGGCCGGGATCATCGAAGGAGTTCATATGCGGCGTGGCATAGCGGCCACCGCGCTGGTCGCGGCCCTGGCGCTCGCGGCGACGGCTTGCGGCGGTGACACCAAGGACGACGGCGGTGACGTCAAGACCGGCGGCGAACTGAGCGGCACGGTCACCTGGTGGGACACCTCGAACGAGGCCGAGAAGGCGAGCTTCCAGAAGATCGCCGAGGCGTTCACCGCCAAGCACCCGAAGGTCACGGTCAAGTACGTCAACGTCCCGTACGGCGACGCGCAGAACAAGGTCAAGAACGCCTTCAACACCGGCGCCGAGGCCCCTGACGTGATCCGCGCCGACGTCGGCTGGGTCGCCGACTTCGCCTCCCTCGGCTACCTCGACGAGGTCCCCGCCGAGACGGCCAAGAAGATCGACGCCGAGTTCCTGCCGCAGGCCGCGGCCAGCGGCAAGTTCGAGGGCAAGACCTACGCGGTCCCGCAGGTCATCGACACCCTCGGCCTCTTCTACAACAAGAAGATGCTCGCGGACGCCGGGGTCCAGCCCCCCACCACGCTGGAGGAGCTGAAGACGGCCGCCGCCGCCATCAAGGCGAAGAGCGGCAAGACCGGCCTCTACCTGCGCGGCGACGACTCGTACTGGTTCCTCCCCTTCATCTACGGCGAGGGCGGCGACCTCGTCGACGCCAAGAACAAGACGGTCACCGTCGACAACGCCGCGGGCGTCAAGGCCTTCAAGGCCGCCCGCGACCTCGTCTCCTCGGGCGCCGCGGTCACCAACGCGACCGACGGCTGGACCAACATGCAGACGGCCTTCAAGTCCGGCGAGGCCGCCATGATGATCAACGGCCCCTGGGCCGTCGCCGACAGCTACGCCGGCGAGCAGTTCAAGGACAAGGCCAACCTCGGCGTCGCCGCCGTCCCGGCCGGCTCCGCCAAGGCGGGCGCTCCCCAGGGCGGCCACGACCTCGCCGTGTACGCCGGCTCCAAGAACCGCGCCGCCGCGCACGCCTTCGTCGAGTACCTCACCTCCCAGGAGGTGCAGGTCCAGTCCGCCAAGGACCTGAGCCTGCTGCCCACCCGTACCGCCGCCTACGAGCAGCCGGACGTCAAGAGCAGCGAGATGGTCCAGTTCTTCAAGCCGGCCGTCGACAAGGCCGTCGAGCGCGCCTGGATCCCGGAGAACGGCTCCCTCTTCGAGCCGCTGAAGGTCGAGTACACCAAGGCCGTCACCGGCACCTCCACCCCGGAGGAGGCCGCCAAGGCCGCCGGCGCCGAGTTCCGCAAGATCCTCAAGGGCTGGAAGTAACGAACCATGGCTGCTCACACCAGCCAGTCGGTGGCGAAGGCCGCGGGCGGGGAAGTCGGCACCACCGACCCCGCCCGCGGCCGGAGCCGCAGGACTGACAGCGACAGCACCCGCGGCGGCGGGCGCGGCGGGATCAAGCGCGCCCTCGCCACGCACTGGTACGCCTGGGCCATGATCGCCCCGGTCGTGCTCGTCCTCGGCGTGATCATCGGCTGGCCGCTCGTGCGCGGCGTCTACCTGTCGCTGACCGACGCCAACGAGCGCAACGTCGCCCGGACCATCGGCGCCCGCCACATCGAGGCCACCTACGAGTTCGTCGGCCTCGACAACTACGCGGCCGTGCTCGGCGACCCGGTGTTCCTGCAGCGGCTGGTGTGGACGGTGGTGTGGACCGTCGCGTGCGTGTCCATCACCTTCGCCCTCGGCCTCGCCCTGGCCAACATGCTCAACCGGCAGTTCCGGGGCCGCGCCGCCTACCGGATGGCGCTCATCCTCCCCTGGGCCGTCCCCGGCTTCGTCTCCGTCTTCGCCTGGCGGTTCCTCTTCAACCGCGACAACGGCATCCTCAACAAGGTCCTCGACGGCGGCGGCATCGCCGCGATCCCGTGGCTCGACGACCCCACCTGGGCCAAGTTCTCCGTCATCGCCGTCAACGTCTGGCTCGGCGTCCCCTTCATGATGGTCGCCCTCCTCGGCGGCCTCCAGTCCATCCCCGGCGAGCTCTACGAGGCCGCCGAGATGGACGGCGCCGGCCCCTGGCAGAGGTTCCGCCACATCACCCTGCCCGGCCTGCGCGCGGTGAGCATGACCGTCATCCTGCTCTCCACCATCTGGACCTTCAACATGTTCCCGGTGATCTTCCTGCTCACCCGCGGCGGACCCGGGGACTCCACCGAGATCCTCGTGACCCAGGCCTTCCGCGAGGCCTTCATCGCCAGCCCGCGCGACTTCGCCGGCTCCGCGACGTGGGGCGTCCTCATCCTCGCGCTGCTCATGATCTTCGCGCTGGTCTACCGGCGGTCGCTGCGCAAGCAGGGAGAGGTGTGGTGACCATGACCACCGAGACCACTGCCGCCAACGGGGCCAACGGGGCCAACGGGGCCGGTACGGCCGACGGGACGACCGGGGCCACCGGGGCGACCGCGAGCCGTCCGGCCGCGGCGAACCCCGTCCGCCCCCGGGGCAGCCGCTCCCCGCTCGCCTCCTTCGGCCTGCACGCCACGCTCGTCGTCGCGTCCGTGATCGCCGTCTTCCCGGTGCTCTGGATCCTGCTGACCTCGCTCAAGCCCGCGCAGCACGCCATCACCACCGACTTCGTCAAGGAACCGACGCTCGCGAACTACAGCCACCTGCTGGACGACACCCACTTCCTCAGCTGGTTCGCGAACTCCGTCCTCGTCGCCGGCGTCACCACGGTCCTCGGCGTGTTCATCGCCGCCACCACCGGATACGCCGTCAGCCGCTTCAAGTTCCCCGGCATGAAGCCCCTCATGTGGACCCTGCTCATCACGCAGATGTTCCCCATGGCCATCCTCATCGTCCCGCTCTACAACCTGATGGGAGAGCTCGGGCTGCTCAACCAGCCGCTCGGCCTGATCATCACGTACCTCACCATCGCCGTGCCGTTCTGCGCGTGGATGATGAAGGGCTTCTTCGACACCATCCCCGTCGAGATCGACGAATCCGGACGCGTCGACGGACTCAACCCCTTCGGCACCTTCTGGCGGCTGATCCTCCCGCTCGCCAAGCCCGGCCTCGCCGTCACCGGCTTCTACGCCTTCATCACCGCCTGGGGCGAAGTCGCCTACGCCTCCGCCTTCATGGTCGGCGACGAGAACCTCACCCTGGCCGGCGGACTCCAGACCTTCGTCACCCAGTACACCTCCAACTGGGGAGCCATGAGCGCGGCCTCCGTCCTCATCGCCATCCCCGCGGCCGTCTTCTTCCTCTTCGCCCAGCGTCACCTCGTCGCCGGGATGACGGCAGGCGCCACCAAGGGCTGACCACCCGCGCCCGCCCCGTACCACCCGGCCAGACCTCTCCAAGGACGACATGACCCAGCACCTCGCCGACGCACTTCCCGCCCCGACCGGCACCCAGCCCGGTTGGTGGAGAGAAGCGGTGATCTACCAGGTCTATCCGCGCAGCTTCGCCGACTCCAACGGGGACGGCATGGGGGACCTCGAAGGCATCCGCACCCGACTGCCCTACCTCAAGGAGCTCGGCGTCGACGCCGTGTGGCTGAGCCCCTTCTACGCCTCGCCGCAGGCCGACGCCGGCTACGACGTCGCCGACTACCGGGCCATCGACCCCATGTTCGGCACCCTGCACGACGCCGACGCCGTCATACGCGAAGCCCACGCCCTGGGGCTGCGCATCATCGTCGACCTCGTCCCCAACCACTGCTCCGACCAGCACGAATGGTTCAAGCAGGCACTGCGGGAAGGCCCCGGCACCCCGCTGCGCGAACGCTTCCACTTCCGGCCGGGCCGGGGAGCCGACGGCGCGGAGCCCCCCAACGACTGGGAGTCCATCTTCGGCGGCCCCGCCTGGACCCGCGTCGCCGACGGCGAGTGGTACCTGCACCTCTTCGCCCCCGAGCAGCCCGACTTCAACTGGGAACACCCCGCCGTCCAGGACGAGTTCCGCTCCATCCTGCGGTTCTGGCTCGACCTCGGCGCCGACGGCTTCCGCATCGACGTCGCCCACGGCCTCGTCAAGGCCCCCGGCCTGCCCGACCTCGGCCGCGACGAACAGCTCAAGCTCCTCGGCAACCAGGTCCTGCCCTTCTTCGACCAGGACGGCGTCCACGAGATCTACCGCTCCTGGCGCACCGTCCTCGACGAGTACGCGGGCGACCGCATCGGCGTCGCCGAGGCCTGGACCCCCAGCGCCGACCGCACCGCCCTCTACCTGCGCCCCGACGAGCTCCACCAGGCCTTCAACTTCCACTACCTCAGCACCGGCTGGGACGCCGAGGCCCTGCGCGGCGCCATCGACGACTCCCTCGACTCGATGCGGCCCGTCGGCGCCCCCACCACCTGGGTGCTGTCCAACCACGACGTCGTACGCCACCGCACCCGCTTCGGCAGCCTGGACCGGGCCCGCGCCGCCGCGCTCCTCATGCTGGCCCTCCCCGGATCGGCGTACGTCTACCAGGGCGAGGAACTCGGCCTGCCCGAGGTCACCGACCTGCCCGACGAGGTCCGCCAGGACCCCTCCTTCTTCAAGGAGAACGGCCAGGACGGCCTCCGCGACGGCTGCCGCGTCCCCCTCCCGTGGTCCGGCGACCAGGCCCCGTACGGCTTCGGCGACGGCGGCAGCTGGCTGCCCCAGCCCGCCGAATGGGCCGGCCTGAGCGTCGAGGCGCAGACCGGTGACCCCGCCTCCACCCTGGAGCTGTACCGGGCCGCCCTGCGGATCCGGCGCGAGCACGCCGACCTCGGCGCCGGCGACGCCGTCGCATGGCTGCCCGCGCCTGCCGGGGTCCTCGCGTTCCGCCGCGGCGGTTTCGTCTGCACGGTCAACACCACCGGCGAACCCGTCGCGTTCGCGGCGCCCGGCGAAGTGCTGCTGTCCAGCGCGGAGCTCGACGCGGCCGGTGTCCTTCCCGCCGACAGCACCGTGTGGTGGCGGGGGTGACTTCCCCGCTGCGGCTGACGGACATCGCCGCGCAGGCCCAGGTCAGCGAGGCGACCGTCAGCCGCGTGCTCAACGGCAAGTCGGGCGTGGCCGCCGGCACCCGTCACAAGGTGCTGGCCGCGCTCGACCTGCTCGGCTACGAGCGGCCCGTACGGCTCAAGCGGCGCAGCAACGGCCTGGTCGGGCTGCTCATCCCCGAGCTCACCAACCCCATCTTCCCGGCGTTCGCCCAGGTCATCGAGCAGGCCCTGGCCGGTCACGGGTACACGCCCGTGCTGTGCACGCAGACACCGGGAGGGGCCACCGAGGACGAGCTGGTGGAGCAGCTGGAGGAGCGCGGCGTCACCGGGATCGTCTTCCTGTCCGGCCTGCACGCCGACGGCCACGCCGACCCGGCGCGCTACCAGCGGCTGGCGGCGCGCGGAGTGCCGTTCGTCCTCATCAACGGGTTCAACGAACGCATCAGCGCCCCCTTCGTCTCCCCGGACGACCGGGCGGCCGCGGACATGGCCGTCCGGCACCTGGAGGAACTCGGGCACCGGCGCATCGGCCTGGCCATCGGGCCCACCCGGTACGTGCCCTCGGCCCGCAAGGAGCAGGGGTTCCTCGCGGCGGTGCCCTCCGCCGAGGAGGAAGGGCTGATCCAGCGCACCCTGTTCACGGTGGAAGGGGGCCACGCGGCCGGCGGCGCCCTCCTGGACCGGGGCTGCACCGGCATCGTGTGCGGCAGCGACCCGATGGCACTCGGCGTCGTACGGGCGGCCCGCGAGCGGGGGCTGCGGGTGCCGGAGGACGTGTCGGTGGTCGGCTTCGACGACTCCCCGCTCATCGCCTTCACCGACCCGCCCCTGACGACGGTCCGCCAGCCGGTCCGCGCCATGGCCACGGCCGCGGTCGGCGCCCTCCTCGAAGCGGTGGCGGGCACCCCGGTCCAGCGCACGGAGTACGTCTTCCAACCGGAGCTGGTGGTCAGGGGCTCGACGGGGCCGGGGCCGGGGGAGTAGCGGGGTCCTGGCCGGTCCGCGTCAGGGAGGGTTTGGTGGTTTCCCGTCAGTCTCATCGTCTCTCCGGGGTGGACCGGTCCCTCAAGGGCGCTCCCTGCGGTCGCGTCGCTACGCGATGGCCTTCGGCCACCCTTGACCGACCGCCCCACCCCGGAAAGCCGAAGACAGCCGGGAACCCCCCAAAAGAACGGTCACGGGGACGGACAAACAGGAGCGGCCCCGTCAGCGATGAGGCGAGGGGCCGGGGGCCGGCCGACCGGGCACACGGCCCCCTCACAGCCCCTCCCGGGACCGAGCCAACGGCTACCCACCCGAAATGACGACCACATCAACCTGGGGCGCCATCAGGCGCGTCGGATCGCCACGCGCTCCTCTCGGCTTGGCGTCCGCGAGTCATCTGGGGCTGGTCAGGGGCGGGTTCTACGTTGGCGACCACGGTGGTGAATTCCCGGCCGGGATGCGGCACGGACAGGGAGAAGGCGGCGTGACGGACATGCGGCAGGCGATCAGCGAGGACCAGTGGCGGCGGGCCGAGCTGATCTGGGACTACCACCAGATGGGCCACGAAACGGCTCCCGTGGACGTCGCGATCGGACTGGGCAGTCACGACCTCGGAGTTGCCGCGACTGCCGCTGGTCTCTATCGGACCGGTTTGTTTCCTGTACTCGTGTTCACGGGCGGGAACAGCGCCACGACCCGGTCTCGGTTTCCTCGGGGCGAGGCAGTCCACTTCCGTGAGCACGCCCTCGAACTTGGTGTTCCGGACGACGCCATCCTGGTCGAACCCGAAGCCGCCAACACCGGCCAGAACATCACTTTCTCCCGCGAACTCCTGGCCGCGCACGGCCTCACGCCGAAGACCGTGCTGCTCGTTTCCAAGCCCTACATGGAGCGACGGTCCTTCGCCACCGCCCGCAAGCTGTGGCCCGAAGTCGAGATTCTCTGTGCGTCCGAACCGCTTGAGCTGGATGACTACCTCAAGAGCATCGGTGACGAGAAGCTCGTCCTGGACATGCTCGTCGGCGATCTCCAGCGGGTGATCGAGTACCCGAAGCTGGGGTTCGCCATCGGCCAGGACGTTCCGGAGGACGTGCGGGACGCTTACGAATCCCTCGTCCGTGACGGCTTCACGAGTCGCCTCATCGCCCCCTGACGTCGGCATCGGTTTCCCGTTGCCAGGTGGGCAATGCGGGCCAGTCGGCGACGTACCCGGGCTTCGGGTCCTCGAACTGCTCGTACACCGAGCCGACCGCATCGCGTTATGGGCGAGTAACCCGATGATCAGCCCCAGCCGGTCGTCGGACGCTGAGCCGAGAGGAGCGCGTAGCGATCTGACGCGCCTGACTGCTCCGCAGGTCGTCGTGGTCGTCATTTCGGGTGGGTAGGCGGCGGTCTGGTCCCGGAAGGGGCCGCGAGGGGGCCGTGTGCCCGGTCGGCCGACCCCCGGCCCCTCGGCTCATCGCTGAGAGACCCGCTCCTCCCCCTCTTCCCCGTGACCGTTCTTTTGGGGGGTTCCCGTCGGTCTTCGGCTTTCCGGGGTGGGGCGGTCGGTCAAGGGTGGCCGAAGGCCATCGCGTAGCGACGCGAACGAAGTGAGCGCCCTTGAGGGACCGGTCCGCCCCGGAGAGACGATGAGACTGACGGGAAACCGCCAAACCCTCCCTGATGCGGATGAGTTGAGCCCCGCCCCGTGCAACCCCGCGCGCCCCCCGGAAACAAATCTGCAACCTCTTGCGCAAACTCTTGCAACACTTCCGGCCTGGCCCTACGGTCGCGTGCAATCCCCACCTCTACGCCAGGAGGCCCCCCGCATGCCTGTCAGAGCCGCCAGAGCTGCAACCCTTTTCGCCGTCGCCGCAGTTGCCGCCGCCGGGTCCCTCGTCGCGCAGGCGCCGCAGGCGCGGGCCGCCGCGCCCGGGGAGCGGGACGTCACCGCCGTGCTCTTCGAGTGGCGGTTCGACTCCGTCGCCTCGGCCTGTACCACCACCCTCGGCCCCGCCGGGTACGGCTTCGTCCAGGTCTCGCCGCCCCAGGAGCACATCCAGGGCCCCCAGTGGTGGACCTCGTACCAGCCCGTCAGCTACAAGATCGCCGGCCGGCTCGGGGACCGGGCCGCGTTCAAGCGGATGGTGGACACCTGCCACGCCGCCGGGGTGAAGGTGGTGGCCGACGCCGTCGTCAACCACATGGCCGCCGGCGACGGCACCGGGACCGGGGGGAGTTCGTACACGAAGTACGGATACCCGGGCCTCTACTCCGGCGCCGACATGGACGACTGCCGGGCGACGATCTCGAACTACCAGGACCGGGGCAACGTCCAGAACTGCGAGCTGGTGCAGCTGGCCGATCTGGACACCGGCGAGGACCACGTACGCGGCAAGATCGCCGGCTACCTGAACGACCTGCTCTCCCTCGGCGTCGACGGGTTCCGGATCGACGCCGCCAAGCACATGCCCGCCGCCGACCTCGCGAACATCAAGTCCCGGCTGACGAACCCCGGGGTCTACTGGAAGCAGGAGGCCATATTCGGGGCGGGCGAGGCCGTCTCGCCCGCCGAGTACCTCGGCAGCGGCGACGTGCAGGAGTTCCGCTACGCCCGCGACCTCAAGCGGGTCTTCCAGAACGAGAACCTGGCCTACCTGAAGAACTTCGGCGAGGCCTGGGGCCACATGCCCTCCGCCCAGAGCGGCGTGTTCGTCGACAACCACGACACCGAGCGCGTCGGTGACACCCTCAGCTACAAGAACGGCTCCGCCTACACCCTGGCCAACGTCTTCATGCTGGCCTGGCCCTACGGCTCCCCGGACGTCCACTCCGGCTACGAATGGTCCGACAAGGACGCCGGCCCGCCGAACGGCGGTGCGGTGAACGCCTGTTACGCCGACGGATGGAAGTGCCAGCACGCCTGGCGGGAGATTTCCTCCATGGTCGGCTTCCGCAACGCGGCCCGGGGCCAGTCCGTCACGAACTGGTGGGACAACGGCGGCGACCAGATCGCCTTCGGGCGCGGCGCCAAGGCGTACGTGGTCGTCAACCACGAGGGGTCCGCGCTCACCCGCACCTTCCAGACCTCCCTCCCGGCCGGTGACTACTGCGACGTGCAGAGCGGACGGCCCGTCTCCGTGAACGGCTCCGGCCAGTTCACCGCGACCGTCGCCGCCGGTACGGCGCTCGCCCTGCACGTCAACGCCCGTACCTGCACCGGCACCCCGTCCACCCCGGCCACCACCGGGGTCTCCTTCGCCGTCAACGCGACGACCGTGCCCGGCCAGGACGTGTACGTCACCGGCGACCGGGCCGAGCTCGGCAACTGGAACACGGCCGCCGCCCTGAAGCTGGACCCGGCGGCCTACCCCGTCTGGAAGCTCGACGTCGCCCTCCCGGCCGGTACGGCCTTCGCCTACAAGTACGTGCGCAAGGACGCCGCCGGGAACGTCACCTGGGAGGGCGGGGCCAACCGCACCGCCACCGTCCCGGCGAGCGGCAAGGTCACGGCGGCCGACACCTGGCGCGGCTGAGCCGCCGCCCCGCAGACCAGGGCCGCCCGGCACCCCAGAACCCGCCACCGCCGGGCGGCCCTCCATCCCGTGACCCACGCGACCGAGGAGAACCCGCCTTGATACGCCCTGCCGCAGGAGTGCTCGCCGCCGCCCTGGCCGTGACGCTGCTGCCCGTCCTCCCGGCGGCGGCCGCCGCACAGGCCCCCGCCCCGCCCCCGGACGCGAAACTGGCCGCCGAGCCGGCCCGGCACGACCTGACCCGGGAGCAGTTCTACTTCGTCCTGCCCGACCGGTTCGCGAACGGTGACCCCCGCAACGACACCGGCGGCCTGACCGGCACCCGGCTCCAGACCGGCCTGGACCCGACGGACAAGGGGTTCTACCAGGGCGGGGACCTCAAGGGGATGACCGACCGGCTCGACTACATCAAGGGCCTCGGCACCACCGCCATCTGGATGGCGCCGATCTTCAAGAACCAGCCGGTGCAGGGCGAGGGCGACGCCGCCTCGGCCGGCTACCACGGGTACTGGATCACGGACTTCACCCAGGTCGACCCGCACTTCGGCACCAACGCCGACCTGGAGAAGCTCGTCGACGCGGCGCACCGCAAGGGGATGAAGGTCTTCTTCGACGTCATCACCAACCACACCGCCGACGTCGTCGACTACCGCGAGGGCTCCCGCTCCTACCTGTCGAAGGGCGCGTTCCCCTACCTGACCAAGGACGGCGTCCCCTTCGACGACGCCGACTACTCCGGGGGAGAGACGAAGGACAAGGGGAAGGACAAGGGCAACGACAAGGACAAGTTCCCGAAGACCGGTCCCGCCTCCTTCCCGCGTACCCCCTTCGTGCCCGAGGCGAAGAAGAACCTGAAGGTCCCGGCCTGGCTCAACGACCCGCAGATGTACCACAACCGCGGTGACTCCACCTTCGCCGGCGAGTCCTCCGAGCAGGGTGACTTCTCCGGGCTCGACGACCTGTGGACCGAGCGTCCCGAGGTCGTCAGCGGCATGGAGAAGATCTACGAGAAGTGGGTCAAGGACTTCGACATCGACGGCTTCCGGATCGACACGGTCAAGCACGTCGACACCGGATTCTGGACCCAGTGGGCCACCGCCCTCGACGCGTACGCCGCCAAGCGCGGCCGGGACGACTTCTTCATGTTCGGCGAGGTCTACTCCGCCGACACCGCCGTCACCTCCCCCTACGTCACCCGTGGCCGCCTCGACGCCACCCTCGACTTCCCGCTCCAGGACGCCATCCGCGCGTACGCCTCCCAGGGCGCGGGCGCCGGCCGGCTGGGCTCCGTACTGGCCGACGACTACCGGTACACCACCGACAAGGCGAACGCCTACGAGCAGGTCACCTTCCTCGGCAACCACGACATGGGCCGCTTCGGGACCTTCCTGAAGCAGGACCGGCCCGGCGCGGGGGAGCAGGAGCTCCTGGACCGCTACCGCCTCGCCAACGAGCTGATGTTCCTCTCCCGGGGCAACCCGGTGGTGTACTCCGGTGACGAGCAGGGGTTCACGGGCGCGGGCGGCGACAAGGACGCCCGCCAGCCCCTCTTCGCCTCCCGGACCGCCGACTACCTCGACGACGACCAGCTGGGCACCGCCCGTACCCACGCGAGTGACGCCTACGACCCCCAGCACCCGCTCTACCGCCAGATCAGCGCCCTCTCGAAGCTGACGAAGGACCACCCGGCCCTGCGCGACGGAGTACAGAGCGAGCGCCTCGCCGACGGGTCCGCGTACGCCTTCGCACGGACCGACGCCCGCACCCGGACCGAGTACCTGGTCGCCGCGAACAACGCCGCCGGAGCCCGCACCGTCGAGGTCGACGCCCCGGCCGGCGCCCAGTACCGCACCCTGTACGGGGGCACCGCGCTGATCCGCGCCTCCGCGGCCGGCAAGCTCACCGTCCCGCTGCCCGCACTCGGCTCGGTGGTCCTCCAGGCCGTGGCACCGCTCGCCGCGCCCACGGCCGGGCCCGCGCTCACCCTGAAGGCCCCGGCGCCCGGCGCGACCGGCACCGTCGAGCTGTCCGCGGAGGTCACCGGCGGCGGCCTGAACCGGGTCGTGTTCGCCGCGCAGGCCGGTACCGGCGCGTGGCAGGTCCTCGGCTCCGCCGACCACGCCCCGTACAAGGTGACGCAGCACGTCACGGCCCCGGCCGGGACGCCCCTGCGGTACAAGGCCGTCGTCGTCGACTCCGCCGGGCGCACGGCCGGCGCCCGCGCCGCGTCCGTCGCCGGGCAGGCCCCGCCGAAGGAGACCCCGACCGCCACCCAGCGCGACTACGCGGTCGTCCACTACAACCGCCCCGACGGCGACTACGCGAACTGGCGGCTCTACGCCTGGGGAGACCTCGCGGAAGGCGAGACGACCCCGTGGCCGGAGGGGCACGCCTTCACCGGCCGCGACGCCTACGGGGCGTTCGCGTACGTCAGGCTCAAGCCCGGCGCCTCCTCCGTCAGCTACCTCGTCATCGACAAGGACGGCAACAAGGACGTCGCCACCGACCGCACCGTCGACGTGACGAAGACCGGGGAGATCTGGCTGGAGCAGGGCAAGGAACCCGCCCGCACCGACCGCCCCGCCTACCCGCCGCAGGACCAGACCAAGGCCGTGCTGCACTACCAGCGCCCCGACGGCGCGTACGACGGCTGGGGCCTGCACGTCTGGGCCGGCGCCGCGAACCCCACCGACTGGTCGAAGCCGCTGATGCCCGTACGCACCGACTCCTACGGGGCGGTCTACGAGGTTCCGCTCGCGGCCGGCGCCACCAGCCTCAGCTACATCCTCCACAAGGGCGACGAGAAGGACCTCCCCACCGACCAGTCCCTGGACCTGAAGGCCACCGGCCACGAGGTGTGGATGCTGGGCGGCCGCGCGGGGTACCTCCTGCCGCAGCCCGCCGGATCGGCCGCCGCCCTCGACCTCACCAAGGCCGAGGCCGTCTGGATCGACCGGGACACCGTCGCGTGGAAGGCACCCGCGGCCGCCGCGTCCGTCCAGCTCCTCGCCTCCCGCGAGGGCCGGATCACGGCGGAGAACGGCACCCTCCGGGAGGCCGGAGCGGCTTGGCTGCGGCTGAACCGCTCCGAGCTCACCGCCGCCCAGAAGCAGAAGTTCCCGCACCTGGCGGCCTACCCGGCCTTCACCGTCGACCCCCGCGACCGCGAACGCGTCCGCGAGGCCCTGCGCGGCCAGCTCGTCGCGAGCGCCCGCGCCGCGAACGGCGCCGTCCTCGCCGCCACCGGCGTCCAGCTCGCCGGAGTCCTCGACGACCTGTACGCGACGAACAGCCCGCTCGGCCCCGTCTTCAAGGACGGCCGCCCCACCCTGTCCGTGTGGGCGCCGACCGCCCAGCAGGTCGCCCTCGAACTCGACGGCCGCAGCGTCCCCATGCGCCGCGACGACACCACGGGCGTCTGGTCGGTGCGCGGCGAACGCTCCTGGACCGGCAAGCCCTACCGCTACGCCGTGACCGTCTGGGCGCCGACGACCCGCCAGGTCGTCCGCAACCTCGTCACCGACCCCTACTCCACCGCCCTCACCGCCGACTCGACGCACAGCCTCGCCGTCGACCTCGCCGACCCGAAGCTCGCCCCGCCCGGCTGGAAGGACCTCCGCAAGCCGGCGGCCGTGCCGTTCACCTCCGCCCAGATCCAGGAACTGCACGTCCGTGACTTCTCCGTCGCGGACCGCACCAGCACCCACCCCGGCCAGTACCTGGCCTTCACCGACACCGGCTCGGCCGGCATGCGGCACCTGCGCGACCTGGCCGCCTCCGGCACCTCGTACGTCCACCTGCTGCCGGCCTTCGACATCGGCACCATCCCGGAGAAGCCCGCCGACCGCACCGAACCGGCCTGCGACCTCAAGGTGTACGCCCCCGACAGCGAGGAGCAGCAGGCCTGCGTGGCGGCGGCCGCCGCCAAGGACTCCTACAACTGGGGCTACGACCCGCTGCACTACACCGTCCCGGAGGGCTCGTACGCGAGCGACCCGAACGGCACCGCCCGCACGGTCGAGTTCCGCAAGATGGTGCAGTCCCTGAACGGCGCCGGACTGCGCACCGTCATGGACGTGGTCTACAACCACACCGTCGCCTCCGGGCAGGCCGACAAGTCGGTCCTCGACCGCATCGTCCCCGGCTACTACCA
The DNA here is from genome assembly GCF_040611935.1 of Streptomyces sp. NPDC006512. Classification (NCBI taxonomy): domain Bacteria; kingdom Bacillati; phylum Actinomycetota; class Actinomycetes; order Kitasatosporales; family Streptomycetaceae; genus Streptomyces; species Streptomyces sp. NPDC006512. The sequence goes on from NZ_JBEXPG010000025.1 coordinate 95,904, forward strand.
GCGGCTCCTCGCGGACGGCGGCGTCGCCACCTCCACCTGCTGCGCCAACACCGCGCCCGAGAACGCCATGATGGGCCGGCTCGTCGTGGACTCCCTGGTCACCTGGGCCAAGGAGTACAAGGTCGACGGCTTCCGCTTCGACCTGATGGGCCACCACCCGAAGGACAACATCCTGGCCGTCCGCAAGGCCCTCGACGCGCTCACCCCCGCCAAGGACGGGGTGGACGGCAAGAAGATCGTCCTCTACGGGGAGGGCTGGAACTTCGGCGAGATCGCCGACGACGCCCGCTTCGTCCAGGCCACGCAGAAGAACATGGCCGGCACGGGCATCGCCACCTTCTCCGACCGGGCCCGCGACGCCGTGCGCGGCGGCGGCCCCTTCGACGAGGACCCGCGCGTGCAGGGCTTCGCCTCCGGTCTGTTCACCGCCCCGAACGCCTCGCCCGCGAACGGCACCCCGGCCGAACAGCGCACCCGCCTCCTGCACTCCCAGGACCTGATCAAGGTGGGGCTGTCCGGGAACCTCGCCTCGTACGCGTTCACCGACACCACCGGCCGCCGCGTCAAGGGCTCCGAGGTGGACTACAACGGCGCCCCGGCCGGCTACGCGGCCGCCCCCGGCGACGCCCTCGCCTACGTGGACGCCCACGACAACGAGACCCTGGCCGACGCCCTCACCTTCAAGCTCCCGCAGGGCACCTCCACCGCCGACCAGGCCCGGATGCAGGTCCTGGCCATGGCCACGGCCGCGCTGTCCCAGGGCCCGGCCCTCTCCCAGGCGGGCACCGACCTGCTCCGCTCCAAGTCCCTGGACCGCAATTCCTACGACAGCGGCGACTGGTTCAACGCCCTCCACTGGGACTGCCGCGACGGCAACGGCTTCGGCCGGGGCCTGCCGCCCGCCGCCGACAACGCCTCCAAGTGGCCTTACGCGAAGCCCCTGCTGAGCGGCCCGGCCCCCGGCTGCGCCGAGATCAACGGCGCCTCGGCCGCCTACCGGGACCTGCTGAGGATCCGTACGACGGAGAGCGCCTTCGCCCTCACCACGGCGGACGCCGTCCAGGCGAAGCTGGCCTTCCCGCTCTCGGGCACCGGCGAGACCCCGGGCGTGATCACCATGACCCTGGGCGACCTGGTGGTGGTCTTCAACGCCACGCCCACCGCCCAGGAGCAGCGCCTTCCCGCCCTCGCGGGCAGCCGGTACGCCCTGCACCCGGTGCAGGCGAACGGCGCCGACCCGGCGGTGAAGTCCGCCGTCCACGACGCGGCGACGGGGGAGTTCACCACCCCGGCCCGCACGGTGGCGGTCTTCAAGCGCTCCTGAACGGCGGCACCGGCTGACAGGAACGGCAGGAACGGCAGGAACGTAGAGGAGCGACAGGAACGCGCAGGACGACAGGGCGGTGCCGGTCATCACGACCGGCACCGCCCCCGTCATGTCACCCCGCCGCGGGCGGAGCCGGGCCCGGTCAGACCCAGATGCGGAGGGCTTCCATCCGCCGGGACTGCCCGGTGGTCCCCACGTAGACCGGGTTCCCGGCCGCCGCGTTCAGCCAGGCGTGGTCCTGTACGTGCGCCTGCGCCGCGACGCTCCCGGAGCCGACCTGGAGCCCCAGCGCCTCCATCCGCCGCGACTGGCCGGTGGTGCCCACCGTCACGGCCGCGCCGTCCGCGGCGCACCGCCAGCCCTGCCAGCCGACGTCGGCGAGGTGGGCGTTGGCACAGATACCGCCGACCCCGCCGGTCGCGATCACCGCGGCCTCCATCCGGCGGCTCTGCCCGGTGGTCCCGGCCACCGCGCCGTCGCACACCGTCGACTGCCAGCCGACGTCCTGGACGTGGGCCGCGTAACAGACGACGCGGGCGTTCGGGGCCAGCGCACGCTGCCTGGCCGTCGCCGCCCTGACCTCTTCGACCACCGCGGCGGGCGCCTGCACGGACGCGGTGCCCGCGGCCGCCGTGACACCGGCCGCCGAAGGCGCCGACGGCTGCTGCTGGGCCCCGGCCGCCCCCGCGGCCCCCAGCACGCACGCCAGCGCCATGCCCAAGACGGCTCCCGCGGTCCTGCTCCCGGAATTCCTCATGGTGTTCCCCTCCTGGTACCGACTGGTCGCGCCCATCAGTACCGGCGCGCCGGAAGGGGCGGCAAGCGGAAGCCCGGGCAGAGGCCGAGAGCGGACCGGGCATGGCGCGGGCCGGGTGGTTGCGCCCGGGACGTCCCCCGTGCGGGGGCGCGGGCCGGGGCGGGGGGCGTGCGCCGGGGCGGGTGCGCGCGCCGTCAGACGTCGAGGCGCCGCTCCAGCAGGATCACCCCGTACACCTTCCCGTCCCGGCCCTGCTTGGACGGGAACTCGCCGACCACCCGGTACCCGGCGGAGCGGTAGTACGCGAGCAGCCGCGGGTTCGTCGACACGCAGTCCAGGCGGGCCCGTTCCCGCCCGGTCCGGGCGATCCGCCACTCGGCGTGCTCCAGGATCCGCCGGCCCGTCCCGGCGGGCGCGGCCTCCCGCTCCACCATCAGGCGGTGCACGTAGCCCGCGACGGGCGGCTGGACCCCCCAGGCCTCCTCGTCGGACCACCACAGCTCGTACGCGCCGACGACCCGGCCGTCGGCGTCCTCGGCGAGCCACACCTCACCCTCGCGCATCTTCGCGCGGAAGTGCGCGGCGTCCTTCTCGCCCGGCTTCCACTGGTCGATCCCGTTCTTGCGCATCCACCGGGCGGCCTGGTCGTACAGCGACACCAGAATGCCGGCGTCCTTCTCCTCGGCCGGCCGGAACAACACCCCGTCGTCAATGATCACGCGGGCATTATCTCCGCGCGCCAGGTCAACGAGGCCCGGCGGGCCCGCCCGGCACCAGCCCGGCCAGCCGCCCGACCAGCTCGCCGAACGGTCCGTCGGCCGGCTCGTCCGCGAGGATCTGCACGAGGATCCCCGCCATCTCCGCGTCGTACGCCGCGCTCACCGCCGCCAGCGCCGCGAAGTCGTGCACCAGCTGCAGCTCCAGCTCCGCCCGCGGGATCCGGCGCCCGTCGAGCCACAGCAGCGCCGTGGACTCGGCGAGCGACACCCACGACCGCACCACGAGCTCCAGCCGGGCGGGCGGCCGCTGTACGCCGATGTGCGCGAGGATCTGCTCGTACGCGGCCTGCCGCACCTCGTCGATCATCGCGTTCGTCCGGCTGCTCCCGGCCGCCGGACCGCCCCGCATCAGCGCGGAGAAACCCGGCCCGTGATCGTCGACGAAGGCGAAGTACCGCCCCATCACCCGCAGCAGGCGCGCCCCGAGCGGCCCCTCGTGCGGCTCCACGAACCGCTGCGCCAGCTCGTCGGCGGCCCGCCGCAGCGCGGCCTCGTACAGGCTCAGCTTGCCCGGAAAGTAGTGGTAGACGAGCGGCCGGGATATCCCCGCGGCCGCCGCGATCTCGTCGATGGACACGTCGTCGGGCGAGCGGTTGCTGAACAGCTCCAGGGCAACCCCGATCAGCTGCTGCCGCCGCTCCTCGACACCCATCCTGCGCCGCACCCCGGTTGTCATGCCGACACCCTACTTCGCCGTCCGGCCAGGGGCTCCTCGCTGGTCCGGGCCCTTTCGCCGGACCTACAGGTCCAGTGTCAGCCGGTTCGTCGTGGCTCGGGAGACGCACAGGAGCATCGAGTCGGCGCGTTCGGCGTCGGTGAGGAGTTCGTCGCGGTGGTCGATGTCGCCCGCCAGGACCCGGTGTTGGCAGGTGCCGCAGAAGCCCTGCTCACAGGAGTACGGGGTGTCGGGCAGGACGCGGCGCACCGCGGTCAGGGCCGATTCGTCCGCGGCGACCTCGACGGTGGTGCCCGAGCGGGCCAGTTCCACCGTGAAGGCCCGCGCGGGACCGGTCGCTTCCGGGCTGAACCGCTCCAGCCGGACCGCCGCAGGGTCCGCGGCCGCCGCGGTGACGGCCCGCATCAGGGCGTCGGGGCCGCAGCAGTAGACCAGCGTGCCCGGGGCGAGCGCGGCGAGGGGGCTCAGATCGGGCAGGCCCGTCTCGTCCTCGGGCAGGACGGTGACCCGGTCCCCGTAGGAGGCGAGTTCGGGCAGGAACGGCATCGAGGCGCGCGAGCGGCCCCCGTAGAGGAGGGTCCAGTCCGCGCCGGCCGCCGTCGCCGCGCGGAGCATCGGCAGGAGCGGCGTGATCCCGATGCCGCCCGCGACGAACGCGTACGAAGGGGCCGGGAGGAGCTCGAACCGGTTGCGCGGCGGCCGCAGTTCCAGCTCGGCGCCCTCCACGAGCTGTGCGTGCGCCTCGCGGGAGCCGCCCCGGCCGTCCTCGATCAGGCGGACGGCGATCGTGTACCGGCCGGTGTCGGCGGGGTCCCCGCACAGCGAGTACTGGCGGACCAGGCCCGAGGGGAGGACGACGTCCACGTGCGCGCCCGGGGTCCAGGCCGGCAGCTCCGCGGACTCCAGGACGAGCCGCAGCACCCCGTCGGCGGGCTCCGTACGGGAGACGATCAGGGCGCGCAGCAGCCGGCGGGGGGAGTGCCCCGACACAGGGTTCTCCAGCGCCGGGAGCGGCCAGAGCGGGGAGCGGCCGATGCGCCGCCGCAGCGCGCGCCGGGTCAGGAGCGCCGCCCCGGCGACCGCCGTCACGGTCAGGGCCCGCCTCACGGCCGCACCCCGCCGTTGGCGCCGGGCGAGGTCGCCAGGTAGGCCACCGCCTGGGCCGTCGACCCCTCCTGCGAGGGATGGTAGGTACGGGAGAGGTAGGTCGGGATCGACTTCAGCATCGCCCCCGTCGAGGGCAGGACGCCCTGCTGCCCCGCCCGGAAGAACTGCCCCAGGGAGGCCTTCGCGGCGGGCAGGTGCGGGTCGTTCTCCATGAAGAAGCGGGCGCCGCGCTGCCACAGGAACACCAGGGCGGTGAAGGCGGTCGCCCAGGTCCGGGCCCGGCGGCGGTAGTTGCCGTCGACGTGCATGAACAGGTCGAAGGCCACCGAACGGTGTTCGACCTCCTCCGCGCCGTGCCAGCGCAGCAGGTCCAGCATCGTCGGGTCGGCGCCCCGCCGGTCCAGTTCCCCGGCGTTGAGGATCCAGTCGCCGAGGAACGCCGTGTAGTGCTCGATCGCGGCGATCATCGCGACCCGCTCCATCAGCCACCACCTGCGGGGCCGCCCCGGCGGCAGGGTCCGGTCGCCGAGGAGCTTCTCGAACAGCCAGTCCACCTGCGCGGTGTACGGGGTGGGGTCCAGGCCCAGGCGCCTCAGGTGCGGGAGCACGTCGTCGTGCGCGGCGGCGTGCATCGCCTCCTGCCCGATGAAGCCGATGACGTCCGCCCGCAGCCCTTCGTCCGTGATGTACGGGAGGACCTGCTTGTAGACGTGGACGAACCAGCGCTCACCGGCGGGCAGCAGCAGGTGCAGCACGTTGATGGTGTGCCCGGCGAAGGGATCGCCGGGCAGCCAGTGGAGCGGGGTGTCCTGCCAGGAGAAGGACACGTTCCGGGGCTGGAGGTCTATGTGTTCCGACGCCACGGGGGCGGGCACGAGCGGCGTATTAGACATGGCGTCAATGTACTGATGGGTACCGGAGAGGAAAACCCCTCCGACACGGCAATCTCCCGCCGGCCGCGGCCCACCGAGCGTCCCGGTCACGCCGCTAGCGCAGCACCCCGGCCTTAGTGCCGTCCGTCAGCTTGCCGGAAAGATCCACCTGCGCACCCTCCGGAGCCTTGAGGGCCAGCCGGTTCCCGTTCGCGGAACCGTTCACCCCACTGCCCGACACCGACAGCGAGGCGAACTGCGCACTGCCCGCCGCCAGTACGTACCAGCTCCCCGCCCGCGACTTCCACAGCACCCCGGCCAGCACCTTGGGCTCCCGGGGCCCGCACGCCGCCGACCCCTCGGCCTTCGCCGCCTGGGCGGCCGGCGTGGCCCCGGGGGCCAGGAACTGGGCCTGCACCCGGTCCGACAGGCCCTGCCAGGTCTCGGCCCGCGTGCACAGCCACGTCGCCGTACCGTCGCCCTCGGGAAGCGGCTGCTTCGCGTACGTCCAGGCGTTGACGCTGCGCACGCCGTGCGAACGGACCGACGGCAGCAGGCAGGCGATCCTCGACCACTCGCCCAGCTCGGCCGCCTCCGACACGTCCCGCGAGGCCCCCGGCGCACCCGAGGTCAGCCGGGCCGGGGTCAGCTCCCCGAGGTCCGTCACCAGCCGGGTCGCCCCGTCGCCGGTCAGGGCCAGCGCGTTCCAGCTGGTACAGCTGCCGCCCGGGGCGGGACTCGCGACCGGCGGGGTGATCCCGTCCGCGGTGAGCTTCAGCGGCACCGGCGCCTCACCGGGCTTCAGCAGGTCCCGCAGCGCCGCGCCGGTGACCCACGGGGCCGTCAGGTAGCGGACGTTGCCGTCGACCCGGCTGAGCACCAGCCCCGTCGCCGTGTCCGCGGACGCCCCGTCCGTCCGGGCGAAGTCCAGGGCCGCGCCCGCCGTCCCGGAGCGCGGCTCCGCGTACCGGACCACCCGCAGCCCGTCGTGCAGCAGCACCACCACCGCCTGGTCCACGGTCCCGGCGAACAACAGCTGCGGCGGCCCCATCGCCGGCCCGGACGGCGTCCCCGGGGTCGCCGAGACGACCACCGACTTCCCCGGCCGCGCCCACACGGCCAGCGCCCGGCGCAGCAGCTCCGCGTCGTCGGCGCGGTCGCCGCGGGCGGGCCACGCCGAGTAGTCCGTACGGGACGAGGTGCGCCAGGCCGCCGGCGCGGCCCGCACCAGCTGGCCGGGATCCAGGGCCTGCTCCGCCGCCGCGTTGAGCGCGTACGGCGGGGCCGCGGGCCCGTCGGTGCCCCACCCCCCGCCCGGCAGCGCCAGCAGCGCCCCGCACACCGCGAGGGCCGCGCCCGCCGCCAGGGCGGCCCGCGTGAGACGGCGCCGGCGCAGCAGGTCGGTGGGCCGGGCCTGGAGCACGCACGGATCGAACTCGGGGGAGGCGAAGAGGCCGTCGTGCGCGGGATCCCCCGACTCCGCGATGGCCGCCGCCGGATCGGCGACCCCGGCCTCGGTGAGGACCCGGAACACGTCCGGCTCCGCCAGCCCCTCCAGGGCCCGCAGGACGCACGCCGCCCGCCCGGGCCCGTTCAGGGTGGCCAGCCACTGGTCCAGCGCCAGCTCCTCGGCCCCGCCCGCACGCGGGAACAGCCGCAGCCCCCACACCTGGGGGAGCAGCGGCGGCAGCTGCCCGCGCAGCGGCAGCGCCCGGAAGCTCAGCGGGATCCCCGCCTCCAGGGCGGAGCGCAGCACGCGCAGCCGGACGTACGCGTACCCCGACTCGGGCCCGTCCGCCCCGCGCTGCGCCGGAACCCCGCCGCGCACCGCGTCGGCCTCCGGGGCCCGCCGGCCGCGCGGCAGGGCCCGCTGGGTCAGCGAGTGGGCGGTGAGCACCCGCCGGTTGCGGCCGAGGGCGGGCGGCAGCACCAGATAGGCGAGCCGCACCAGCCGCGGGTAGTGCTCGACGATGGCGGCCTCGGCCTGCTCGACGTCGGGAGGCAGGGGGCGGGTGGCGGTATCCGGCGCAGTCACGTTCAGCAGAACGAGCGATTCGTCGGATGGTCACCCGTCCCCAGCGCACACGTTCGGACGAACCGAGCGGCCCGCGACGCGTCCGGGCTCCCCGGCCCGTCGGCCCCGGGCCGGGCCCGTGGGGCGATCGGCTCCGCCCGTCAGGCAATCGGCTGCGCCCGTCGGGCGATCGGCCCCGCCCGTCAGGCGACGAGCCTGGCCCGCAGCGCCTCGACGGTCCCGTCCGGCACGCCCAGGCCCTCGCGCACGTACTTCTCCATCGACCCGTACCGCGTGCTCACCTCGTCCAGCCCCGCCTCCAGGTAGGAGGGGAACACCCCGATCAGCGCCAGCGCGATGTCCGGGTCCCCGCCCGCCGCCGTGAAGCCCTCGATCATGGGCGCGAAGGCCACCTTGACCGCCGGGTTCACCGACAGGTACTCCGCCATCAGGGTGTCGTCGTCGGCGCCGAGCAGCGAGAGGATCAGCGTCGCGCCCCAGCCCGTACGGTCCTTGCCGGCCGTGCAGTGGAACAGCAGCGGACCCGACTCCGGATCGGCCGCCTCGATGAGCAGCGTGCGGTACGCGGCCTGCGCGGAGCCGGAGCTCACGAACGACCGGTAGACCGACCCGAAGAGTGCCTGCGCCCGGCCGCCGCCCAGGTGCTCCTCGGCCACCACCGGATCGGCGAGCAGGTCCTTGAGCTGCGTGGCGGCCGGCATCTTGCCGTCGTTCATCTTGTCGGCCAGCACGTCGCGCACCACCAGCCGCGCCCCCTGCGGCAGCCGGTCGGGGTGGTCGGCGCGCTCGGAGTCGCTGCGGAAGTCGATGACCGTACGCAGCCCCAGCGCGGCCACCACCGGGTCGGCGGCGAGGTCGAGCCGGTCGAGGGCGCCCGAGCGCAGCACGAGGCCGGGGCGGACGGTCCGGCCGCCGGCGAGCGGGGTGCCACCGAGGTCGCGGAGGTTGGCGACGGTGGTGGAGGGCTTGGCGGTCATCGTGGCGTCTCCAGCGGTATGCGCGCGGCGGGGAAGGGCGAGCGGGTGGGGACGAGCAACTGGATTACTCGTGTCATTCACATCATTCGTATCATTCAGGTCACGCAAGAGCGATTTTCCGATGATCCTGTCCCGCATGCCGGTCGAAGGCCAGGGAGAGGCCGATCCCCACGCCCAGCGCCGCGAGGTGCCCGGCGTCGGTGAAGGTCCGGCCGCGGCGCAGCACCGGCTGCGCCGCCAGCGCCAGCAGGCCCACCCGGGCGGTGTTGCGCACGGTCCCCCGAGGCAGGGCCGAGGTCAGGGCGCCGAGCACGGCGTTGAACCCGTAGCTCGTGCCCACGTCCAGAGCGCGCCGGGTCTCGCGGTCGGCGGTGCGCCGCAGCGCCCCGTACACGAGGAGGGTCGCCGAGGCGTGCCCGAAGAGGAACACGGCGGCCGTCCACCAGGCGCCGTACGCGTACTCCGCGTACCCGAGCACCGCGACCAGCAGCAGCGCGTACGGCAGCGGCATCGGTTCCTCGACGACGAAGGCGCTGGCGAGCAGGGTCTCCCAGTGTCCGGCGGCGAGGTTGTCGACGTTCGTCGAGCAGCCGCGCAGCACCCGGTCGCGGCGCGGCGGACCCAGCCGCTCCAGCGCGTGGGCCCCGAGCTGGACCCCCGCCGTGTACACCGCGCCGAGGGGCAATGACCATGACCATGGCAATGGATTCACCCGCCCATGATCGGATACCGCCCCGCTGCGGACACCACCGGGCCTCGTGGGAAAATGACCGGAACATGTCTGGAACCCCCGCGCCGGTGCGCGTCGTGCGGGCCGCGATGTTCGCGGCCGTGTGCGTCGCGCTGGGCGCGCTGGGGCATTCGTACATGTCCGGGATGAATGTCCCCGTCGGCTGGCTGGCGGGCGCCTTCGCGGTGACGGGCGGACTCGCCTGGCTCGCCGCCGGCCGCCGCCGCGGGCCCGCCGGGATCACCGTCGCCCTGCTCACCGTCCAGGGGGCGCTCCACCTGGCCTTCTCCGCGGGCCAGGCGCACCACCCCGCGACCGCCGCTCCCGTCGCCCCGCCGGAGCCGATGCCCGGCCACCATCACGCGCACGCGATGCCCGCGGCCGACGGCCCGGCGGGGACGACGCACGTGCCGGGCACGGCTCCCATGGGCACGGCCGAGGGCATGCCGGTGCCGTCCGGCACGTCCGACGGCATGGCCGGGATGACCGGGATGACCGGGATGACCGGGACGGTCGACGGCGCGTCGGGCGCGGCCGACGCAATGTCAGGCATGGCCGACATGGCCGACATGGCCTCCATGGCCGGTCACGGCGGCGTCGGCATGATCGCCGCCCACGTCCTCGCCGGACTCTTCTGCGCCGCCTGGCTCGCGTGGGGCGAGGCCGCCGTCTTCCGGCTGGCCGGCGCCCTCGGCGCGACCGCGCTGCTGGCGGCCCGCCCGCTCGCCCGCGCCCTCGCGCTGGTCCGCACCCGCGTGGCCCTCGTACCGACCCCGCCCGCGCACTGCGCCCCCTGCGACCGGCCGCGCCGGCTGCGCGGAGCCGTCCACGCGCACACGGCGGTCCGGCGCGGCCCGCCCGCCGGGTGGAACACCCGAGCCACGGCCCCCGGCCGTCCTGCCCGCGCCTGACCGGCGCACCTCCTTCGGCGAGGGGGCGAGACCTGGGGCCGCCCACCCATGTCTTCGCCAACCCTTAGGACCGACATGTCCCTCGACGTGCTTCCGGACGCCCCCACCGGGGACTCCGCCGCACCGCCGAAGCGCACCGGCGGCACCTGGGCCGCCCTGCGCCCGCTGCTCCTGCGCCTGCACTTCTACGCGGGGCTGCTGATAGCCCCGATCCTGTTCCTCGCCGCCACCACCGGCCTGCTGTACGCCGGCTCCTGGCAGGCCGAGAAGATCCTCTACTCCGACGAACTGACGGTCGCCCGGGTCGGCGAGAGCGCCCTGCCGCTCAGCGCCCAGGTGCAGGCCGCCCGGGGCGCCGCGCCCCAGGGCAAGGTCCTCGGCGTGTGGCCGTCGCCCGAGGAGGAGGCCACCACCCGGGTCGTCATGGAGAGCCCGGGACTCGGCGAGGGCGAGACCCTCACCGTGTTCGTCGACCCGTACACGGCCGACGTGCGCGGGCAGCTCACCACCGCCGGGGACGCGCTGCCGCTGCGGGCCTGGCTCAGCGAGTTCCACGCCAGCCTCCAGCTCGGGGAGTTCGGCCGGAACTACAGCGAGCTCGCCGCGAGCTGGCTGTGGGTCGTCGCCCTCGGCGGGCTCGCCCTGTGGATCGGCCGCCGCCGCTCCCGCAAGGCCCACCTCGTCGTCCCCGACCGCAAGGCCACCGGCCGCCGCCGCACCCTGTCCTGGCACGGCGCCGTCGGCCTGTGGGCCGTCGCCGGACTCGTCGTCCTGTCCGCCACGGGCCTGACCTGGTCCCGGTACGCCGGCGAGAACATCGGGCAGCTCCAGGACCGCCTCGGCGGGGCCACCCCGTCCGTCGCCGCCTCGCTGACCGGGGCCGCGGGCGGCGCCGACGAGCACGCCGGGCACGTCATGACGGAGGGCATGGAGATGCCCCCGCCGCCGCCCACCGCCGACGTCGGCATCGACCGCGCCGTGGAAGCCGCCCGGGCCGCCGGGGTCACCGAGAGCCTGCGCGTCACCCTTCCCGCCCAGGGCAAGGGCTACGTCGTCAAGGAGACCGACAAGCAGTTCCCCGTGCACCTGGACTCCGTCGCGGTCGACCCCGCCGACGGCCGGATCATGGACGAACTGCGCTTCGCCGACTACCCGTTGCTCGCCAAGCTGACCCGCTTCGGCATCGACCTGCACATGGGCCTGACCTTCGGGCTCGTCAACCAGATCGCCCTCGCGGCCCTCGCCGTCGCCGTGATGTTCCTCGTCGTCTGGGGCTACCGGATGTGGTGGATGCGCCGGCCCACGAAGGAGCGCAGGCTCTCGGTGGGCCGGCCGCAGCCGCGCGGCGCCTGGCGGAAGCTGCCGGTGACGGTCCTGCTGCCGCTGGCCTGCCTGACCGCGCTCACCGGGTGGTTCGTCCCGATGCTCGGGATCAGCCTGCTCGTCTTCCTCGCGGGTGACGTGCTCCTCGGCTTCGCGGCGGCCCGCCGCCGGGCCGGAGCCTCCGCGCCGCAGGCCTAGTACGTACGAAACAGGCGGGCCCGCACTCCCCCGGGGAGTGCGGGCCCGCCCGCTTGCCGGCCTGCTCGCCGGCCTTCGGCCCGATGGTCGGCCCGCGGCCTAACGGACCGGTCAGGGCGCGTACTTGTAGCCCACCCGGCGGACGGTCTGGATCGTCCCGCGGTGCGCCGCGCCCAGCTTGCGGCGCAGCCGGGCGATGTGGACGTCGACCGTACGGCCGTCGCCGACGTGGCCGTAGCCCCACACCGTGGTCACCAGCTGGTCCCGGCTGTGCACCCGGTGGGGGTGCGCCACGAGGTGGGCGAGCAGCTCGAACTCCAGGTAGGTCAGGTCCAGGACCTGGCCGTCCACCTCGGCGGTGCGCTGCGCCGCGTCGATCCGGACGAGCGCGTCGCCCGTGGTCCGCGGGGCTTCGGGCGCCGGGAGCGGGACGGACTGCGGGGCGAAGGCGATGGGCTGCTGGTCGGCCGGTACGAGGACCAGGTAGCCGACCATCGGCGGCTGGCCGGGCAGCGCCGGCAGGGTGTGCTGGGGTGCGGGGAGCCAGGTGGCGCCGGGCGGGAGCAGGTCCACGACGCGGGCCACCTCGTCCCGGTCCACGGCCCGCAGCCGATGGCGCGGACTGGGCGGGAAGGTCAGGGGAGCGGAGGTCGCAGCGGAGGCGGCAGAAGCGATGGAACGGGTGTTAGCCATGAGTGGTCAGCTCTTTCACGCGGAGTGGTCGGCAGGAGACGTACGTACGTCGTCGTTGTCGTACCGCGCAGACCGAAGGCCTCGGGCGGGTCTTTGGGAGGTCCCGGAAGGCTTTAGAGGGCCGGCGCGTTCTTCGCGCGGCAACACACCCGGTCGAAATCGTGATCCTGACGGGAGGGCCAGAACGGCTCGAGGTCGCTGCGACCTGTCGAGGAGTGCGAATGGCTGGCCATGGGCTCATTGAAGCAGATGTGCGGGGCCCGGGGCAGGTCCCGTCTCACCAGGTGGAGCGGAATCTCATATTCCGTGATCAAGGTGTCGTAAAGACGTCACATTCCCGACAAACAGTCAGCCCGTGAGCCGCTTCCGCCAGTCCAGTCCGGTCACCCGTATCGCATCCTGGGCGGACCCGTCCCACGCCCACGACAGCCCCACGCCGTCCAGCGCGGCCACCACCTCCCGGCCGATCGCCGCCGTCAGCTCCTCCCGCAGCTCCGCGGGCGGTTCGAAACACCCGTACAGCAGCCACAGGTCGCCCCCCGCGGCCGCGCCCTCCGTGCACTGCGAGTGGAAGAAGACGAACCCCCGCGCGTCCTCCTCACCGTCACCCCAGATCTCCCCGGTCCCGCAGTTGCGGCAGCAGGTGAAGTTCTCCCGCGCCGTGAGCCCGCTCGCGCCGAGCGCCTCGAACGCCCGCGTCACCCGCTCGGGATCGGTCTCGCCCTCCCAGCCGGCCTGCTCGGCCACCCGCTCCCGCCACAGCCGGTCCACCAGCAGCCGCGCCTGGGCGGCGGAGACCGCGGGCCCGCCACCCTCCGCGTCCCCGAGGACGTACCCGGCGTACTCGGCCAGCTCCGCCCGGCCCTCGTAGCCGCACACCAGCTTCTCCCGGACGAGCCCCGCCACCTGCTCCTCCACCGCCGCGTCGAGCGCCGGCACCTCCTCCACCGGGAACTCCAGCCGCTTCCACGCCGGCCCCGCATCCCAGCCCTCCTCCTGCCGGGCCCAGCGGAGCATCACCTCCACCACCCCCGCCGCCGAGGGCACGAACGCCTGGAAGTGCCGGTCCGGACCGCCCGCCCGGTGCTCCAACTGGTACTCCCCGCCCGCCTCGTGCCACACCTGGACGAAGACGTCCGGATCGTCGGGGACCCGGTTCACCACCAGGAACCTGTCCCCGTCCGCACCGATCCGCTCCACCAACTCGGACAACAGCGGGACCGCGGGCCGCTCGTAGGACTCGGCGCGCTCGGTGTGCATCTTCACGGGCAGCATGGGCCACACCCTGACAGACGCCACCGACAGCACGGCGCCCGCCCTCCCACGGGGGAGGACGGGCGGCCGTGCTGTCCGGGTGGCGCCGGTCTGTCCGTGGCGCCGGTCTGCCGGTGGCGCCGGTCTCAGACCAGGCCGTCCTTCTTCAGGCCCGTGCAGCAGGTGTCCGTGATCAGTCGCGTCACCACGTACGGGTCGACGTTCGCGTTCGGGCGGCGGTCCTCGATGTAACCCTTGCCGTCCTTCTCCACCTGCCACGGGATGCGCACCGACGCGCCGCGGTCGGACACCCCGTAGCTGAACTCGTTCCACGGAGCCGTCTCGTGCAGCCCCGTCAGACGCTCGTCGATGCCCGCGCCGTAGTTCTTGACGTGGTCCAGCGGCTTGGAGCCCTCGCCCAGCGCCTCGCACGCCGAGACGATCGCCCGGTAGTCCTCGCGCATCGCCTTCGTGGAGAAGTTGGTGTGCGCGCCCGCGCCGTTCCAGTCACCCTTGACCGGCTTCGGGTTCAGCGTCGCCGACACGTTGAAGTCCTCGGCCGTGCGGTACAGCAGCCAGCGCGCGATCCACAGCTGGTCCGACACCTCCAGCGGACCCACCGGACCCACCTGGAACTCCCACTGGCCCGGCATGACCTCGGCGTTGATCCCGGAGATGCTCAGACCCGCCGCCAGGCAGTGGTCCAGGTGCTTCTCGACGATCTCGCGGCCGAAGATCTCGTCCGAACCGACACCGCAGTAGTAACCGCCCTGCGCCGCCGGGAAGCCGTTCACCGGGAAACCGAGCGGGCGGGCACCGTCGAAGAAGGTGTACTCCTGCTCGATGCCGAAGATCGGCTCCTGACCGGCGAACTCCTCCGCGACCGGACGCAGCAGAGCCCGGGTGTTCGACTCGTGCGGCGTCATGTCGATGTTCATGACCTCGCACAGCACGAGGAGGTTGGCACCGCCGCGGATCGGGTCCGGGCAGGAGAACACCGGCTGGAGCACGCGGTCCGAGGCGTGACCCTCGGCCTGGTTCGTGCTGGACCCGTCGAAGCCCCAGATCGGCAGCGCCTCGCCGTCCGCCAGGATCCTCGTCTTGGAGCGAAGCTTCGCCGTCGGCTCGGTGCCGTCGATCCAGATGTACTCAGCCTTGTAGCTCACGGGCCCCATCCTGACTCTGCGGGTGCTGCGGATCGCCTGGTGTCCTCCGTCCTCCGCAGAGTCCCCCGCCGCGATTTCTCTTCCGTTGCCCGTGTGTGAACCCCGTGTTACCGAGGTTTACCCCGCAGGTGGGACGGGTTGTGCGGGTTGGCGGCCGCACGCCCGTCCGAGTGCGGCAGACTGGGCGCGTGAGCATTTCGTACGATTTGAACTCCGCCGACGGCGCCCCCGAGGCAGCCCCCGGCCCCGCCCCCCACCAGGCCTCCGGCAGCCCCCGCCCCCGGGTCGGCCTGCTCGGCACGGGCCCCTGGGCCCAGCGCACCCACGCCCCCGCCCTCGCCGCCCACACCGGCTCCGAGTTCGCCGGAGTGTGGGGGCGGCGCCCCGAAGCCGCCGCCGAGCTGGCCCAGGCGTACGGCGTGAAGGTGTACGAAGACCCCGACGCGCTGTTCGCCGACTGCGACGCCGTGGCCTTCGCCCTCCCGCCGGACGTACAAGCCCCCCTCGCCGTCCGCGCGGCCGCCGCCGGATGCCACCTGCTGCTCGACAAACCCGTCGCCACGACCGTCGAGGACGCCCGCGCCGTCGCCGACGCCGCCGCGCACCACCAGGTCGCCTCCGTCGTCTTCCTCACCCTCCGCTTCGCCGAACCCACCGCCGGATGGGTCGACGAGCAGGCCGCGCGCACCGGCTGGTTCACCGCCTCCGCCCACTGGCTCGGCGCCGTCTTCCCGCCCGACGGCACGCCCAGCGCCTACGCCGACTCCCCCTGGCGCAAGTCCAAGGGCGGCCTGTGGGACGTCGGCCCGCACGCCCTGTCCGTCCTGATCCCCGTACTGGGCGACGTCACCGACGTCACCGCCGCACGGGGCCCCTCCGACGTCGTCCAGCTCGCCCTGCGCCACTCCTCCGGCGCCGCCAGCACCGCCGTACTCAGCCTCGGCGCGCCCCGGGCCGCCGCCGGCGTCGGGCTCGAACTGCGCGGGGCCGAGGGCGTCTTCGCCCTGCCCGACTGGAGCGACGTACCCGGCGCCTACGGCCGCGCCCTGGACGCCCTGCTCACCTCCGCCCGGACGGGGGTCCCCGACCCGCGCGGGGCGGAGTTCGGGGCGCGGCTGACGGAGATCCTCGCGCGGGCGGAGGGGCAGCTCGCCGATTGACGACGGCGTTGCCTGAGGACGGCGTTGCCTGGCGACGGCATTGCCTGATGACGGCGTGGCCCGATGACGGCTCTACTTGATGACGGCGTTCGCGGCGATGATGGCCAGGCCGATCGCCGCGTCGGCCAGGCCGATCAGCAGCGCCGCGCGGAGCCGGTAGCCGACGCGTACGGCCACGAAGGCCCCCCAGGCGAAGAGCAGCGCGGTGTTCAGGCCGAGCCCGACGGCCGTCACCCCGTAACGCTCCCACTCCGTGAGCCCGGCCAGGAGCAGCAGGAGCACGGTGGGCAGGGTGGCCGCGATCATCGGCCACTCGTTCCACAGGGCGCGGCCCATCACCCGCCACCGGTACCCGGCCGAACCGGGCTGATGGGTCGCCATGTGGTGCGAGTACCCGTGGGCGAGCCCGGCCGCGGCAGCGGTGACGAGGACCCAGCTGGCGTCGTAGAACGGGGTGTACTCCCCGCCCTTCTGGTCCAGCGCGGCGAGCAGGGCACTGGCCAGCACGGTCCCGTACACCCCGCCGAACATCCAGTCGGCCCCGCGCCGGGGCGGCGGAATCGGATGCCCGGCGGCGATGGGGGGCGTGGGGGGCGGCTGCTGATCCATGGGGGCCTTCGCTTGCTTCTGGTTCCGCTTCGCTGCTGCTGCTGTTGGTGCGCTTTGCTCCTTTTGGTACGAGTTCACCCTAGAGGGTGGAGCGGGGACCGCCCGGGCCCGTCCCCCCGATCCGTGCGCAAGTGGTTCGCGCGGCTCGGCCGTCCGGTGGCAGGGTGCGGCCATGGATCGAATGGATCAAGCAGAGGTATTGCTCATCGGAGGCCGCGCGGGCGTCGGCAAGACGACGGTGGGGTGGGAGGTCTCGGCGCGTCTGCGCGCCGAGACGGTTGCCCACTGCGTCATCGAGGGCGATTTCATGGGGCAGGCACACCCCGCTCCGGAGGGGGACCCCCGCCGCAGGAAGATCGCCGAACGCAATCTGACGGCGCTGTGGTCCAACTACGCCGAGCTCGGGTACCGCCGCCTGATCTACACGCACACCGTGAGCGTCCTGACCGAGCACGAGGGCATGTTCCGGCGCGCCATGGGCGCGGACGTCAGGATCGTGCGGGTGGTGCTCACCGCCTCCGACGCCACCGTCCGCGAGCGGCTGACCGGCCGGGAACTGGGCTCGGAGCTGGAGCACGAGCTGGAGGGCAGCGCCCGCAAGGCGCGGATCCTGGACGAGCGGATGCCCCTGGACGCGGTGCGAGTGGCGACCGACGGACGCTCCGTGACCGACATAGCGCGCGAAGTGGCGGGCGCCACCAACTGGCTGCGCTCGCCCAGCGCCTAGTGCCCTACCCGCCCGCGCTCCTGCGGGACAGGGCGTCGCGCACGGCTTCCTCGGAGCGGGCGACGACGGCCGTGCCGTCCTCGGCGGTGATGATCGGGCGCTGGATCAGCTTCGGGTGGGCGGCCAGGTGGGTGATCCACCGCCGGCGGGCCTCGTCGGTCTCCTCGCGCGGCAGGTCCCGTACGCCGGTCTCCTTCGCGAGGGGGTCGGAGGTGCGGGTGATGTCCCAGGGCTCCAGCCCGAGGCGTCCCAGCACCTCGCGGATCTCGGCCTCGGACGGTACGTCCTCCAGGTAGCGGCGCACCGTGTAGTCGGCGCCCTCCGCGTCCAGCACGGTCAGGGCGCTGCGGCACTTCGAGCAGGCGGGATTGATCCAGATCTCCATGGCGGCAAGCCTAGTCAGACTCCGTCTGGCCAGGGGCTTTTGTCAGTGCCCCCCGGTAAAATCGAAGGAGAACGACAGGAAGCCAACTACCGTTTGGGAGGCTGTAGATGGCCGCTGCCGCGATCATTGTGATGCCCAAGAAGAAGCCGCTGCCGGCGGGGCTGCCCCGGGAGTGGTACGAGAGCCACAACCGCCGTCTGAAGGCGATGCGGCTCGCGATATCCCTGCTCGACACGGGGACCTACGACGCTCAGCGCGCGACCAACCGCAAGATCCGGACGATGGCGGCGCGGGTGGGCATCCACCGGCCGTCCAACCTCACCTGCAAGATGGTGCGCTCCTTCATCCGCGACGGCTCATGACGCGGCGATGACGCCCTGGAGGCCGGAGGGGCCCCCGCCGGACCGTGCGGCGGGGGCGAAGGGCACGCCGACCACCGTGCCCCCGGCTCCTTCGTCCTCCACGGCGTGCACCGAGCCGGTCCGTACCCCGGCCGGGACCACGGCGGCGGACCCTGCGGCATGGCTCGCGCCGGCCGCGTACGCGAGGAGCATCGAGCCGGTGAGCAGGCCGGCCGCGGCGGCCGCCGCCGTGACCGCCGCCATGCGCCTCCTGTGCTTGTGCGGTGCGTGCATCGGTGGGCCTCGTCTCTGCGTGCTCGGGGGTGCCGTCGCTGCCGAGGGAAACACGGAAAGCGGACCGGAGCCCGCACTGTTACCAACTGATCATCCGATCAGTACGGACCGGTCATTCCGTCTCCGGCGACAGCAGCAGCAGGGCCACGTCGTCGCGCGGGCCGCCGCCGGTGAAGGCCGCCAGGTCCTTCCACACCGCCCCGACCAGGCCCGCGGGGTCGCCCGCCAGTACCGGGACCCGGCTGGCGAGCGGGTAGAAGTAACCGGCCGGGTCGCGGGCCTCCGTGACGCCGTCGGTGTGCGCGAGCAGCCGGTCGCCCGGCAGCAGGCGCAGTTCCGTCACCGGTGGCAGGGCCGGACCGGTCAGCCCCAGACCCAGCGGCGGGCCCGGTTCCACCGTCACCTCCGAGGCCGTGAAGTCCCGCAGCAGCAGCACCGGGGGGTGCCCGCACGACACGATCCGTACGAGGTCCAGGCCGGTCGGGAACTCCAGGAGCACCGCCGTCGCGAACAGCTCCGGGTGCTCCACGGACTCCGCGGCCGCGTCCGCCACCAGCCGCCGGTCCAGCCGTGCCGCGACGGCCACCAGCCCCCGGTCGTCCAGCACCGCCTCCCGGAAGGCGCCGAGCAGCGCCGCCACCGTGCCGACCGCCGCCAGACCGTGGCCCTGCACGTCCGCCACCACCGCCCGCACCCCGTACGGTCCGGCCCGTACGTCGAAGAGGTCGCCGCCGACCAGCGTGCCGCGCTGCGCGGCCCGGTAGAGACCGGCGCAGCGCACCGGGCCCACCCGGTCCGGGACCGGCGGCAGCACGGCCAGCTGGGCCGCCTCGGCGACCGTACGGACACTGACGAGCTGGGCGTCGCGGCGGCGCCGCACCCAGGCGATGACCACGCTGAGCAGCCCGACGACGGCCACCGTGGCCAGGTCGGAGCCCCGGGCGTGCCCGACGCCGAGCGAGGGGAAGGCGAGCAGGGCGAGGACCAGCGCGGCGAAGACGGTCGTGCCCGCCGCGCCGTAGGAGAAGGCGGCCACGGCGGGGAGGGCCGCCAGGAAGTAGCCGAGCTCGACGGTGCCGGGCGTCAGCCACTGGGCGAGGCACAGCACCACCATGGCCACGGCGGGCGCGAACCGGGCCCAGCGCGGAGGCGGGGCCCCGTGCAGCCCGCCCGGGTCCTCCCGTACGCGTCTCACCCCTCCACCCTGGTACGGGCACCCGGGCCGCGCACGCCGGGTGGCCCCTCGGAGCACCGCCCGCGACAGTGGAGCCGTGACGGAAACCAGCGCGGCCATCAGCAGCCGCCTGAACTGGCTGCGGGCGGGTGTGCTCGGCGCCAACGACGGGATCATCTCCACGGCGGGCCTCGTCGTGGGCGTGGCGGGAGCCACCACGTCGCGGGCCGCGATCCTCACGGCGGGGGTGGCGGGGCTGCTGGCGGGCTCGCTGTCGATGGCGGCGGGGGAGTACGTCTCGGTCAGCTCGCAGCGGGACTCGGAGCGGGCGGCCCTGGACGTGGAGCGGCGCGAGCTGGCGCGGGAACCGGAGGCGGAGCTCGACGAACTCACCGGCCTGCTGGCCGAACGGGGCCTCAGCCGGGAGCTGGCCCGGGAGGCCGCCGAGCAGCTGACGGAACGCGACGCGCTGCGGGCGCACGCGCGGGTGGAACTCGGCATCGAGCCGGACGAGCTGGCGAACCCGTGGCACGCGGCGTTCGCCAGCCTGGCGGCGTTCACGGTGGGGGCGGTGCTGCCGCTGCTGGCGATCGTCCTGCCGGGCGCGTCCGCGCGGGTGCCGGTGACGGTGGCGGCGGTGCTCGTGGCGCTGGTCTGCTGCGGGGTCGCCGGTGCGCGGCTGGGCGGCGCCCCGGTACCGCGGGCGGTGCTGCGCAACGTGGCCGGCGGCGCGCTGGCGATGGCCGTCACCTACGCGGTCGGCACCTGGCTGGGCACAACCTGACCCCACCCGTGTGCCATCCCTGGGGCTCTGCCCCGGCATCGGCGCGGGCTGGACTCGGCCGGGAGGGCGAGCGGCCGGGGCCGGGGCCGGGGTGGGGTGTCGTCCGGGACTAAAACGTGATTTGTTGGCGCCCTGTCCCACCGGCAACAGGGGCCCGGACCAGGCGCCATAAATCATGCCCGTCCCGGACGACACCCCCCCCCGGGCCCCCGCCCCCCCCCCCCCCCCCCCCCGCCCCCCACCCCC
>NZ_JBEXPG010000026.1:0-114890 GCF_040611935.1 Streptomyces sp. NPDC006512
GGCCTGACGAACTCCCACTCGGCATCAGACAGTTCATGGCGACGTATCACGACACCATGATCCACCAGTGACGATCATTTGAAGACACTGCCTAGAGGTCTCAGATCCCGCGGCACTGGCAGCGTTGATTGGGCCACCGGAGGCCGCAGACCCTCCAGACAGCCAGCTCCTTGCCCGAGTCCGGCAGTGGCACACGGATATCCACCACCTCCGCGACCGAGGCTGGACCATCAGCGCCATCGCACGCCGCCTCGGACGGGACCGCAAGACGGTGCGCCACTACCTGACCACCGACCTCGACCAGATCCTCGTCTCCGCCCGCGAGCGTCGGCCCAACGGCCACATCAACCGCTTCAAGCCCTACCTGCAGCAACGCTTCCGCAGCGGCCAGACCAACGCCGCAGGGCTCTTCCGTGAGATTCGCGAACGCGGATACCGCGGCAGTCGCGTCGTCGTCACCAAGTACATCGCGACCCTCCGCGCCGGCACCGCCGCCCCCGAACCACCACTCCCGATACCCAGCCCGCGCCGCATCACGACATGGATCATGCGCCGCCCCGACACCCTGACCGACAAGCAGCGCGAACAACTCGACCGAATCCTGGACGCCTGTCCCGACCTGGCCACCGCCCGCGACCTCGCCCACGAGTTCAGTGCCATCGCCCGCGAACGCCGAGGTCACGACCTCACCGGCTGGATGGCCCGCGCCCTCGACCAAGGCCCACAGCCGGTCCAGGGCTTCGCAGCATTCCTCCAGAACGACTGGGACGCCGTCGTCAACGGCCTGACGCTCCACTGGAGCTCCGGCGCCGTCGAGGGGCAGGTCACACGCATCAAACTGATCAAACGCCGGTCATACGGCCGCGCTTCCTTCGCCCTCCTACACACCCTCGTCCTTGCCCACCCACCCTGATCCCACAGCATCAGACGCGTCGCCCGCGCTTGGTCTTCACGTGCACCCGGTTGCGAAGCTCGGCCTGGTAAAACGCGGCTTTGCCGCCGCCAAGCCCGAAGGATTCAAAGATGTCCGCCACCGTTTCGGCGTCTTCTGCCGTACCCGTGAGCCCGATCTGGACAAGCCTCCAGAACCCCTCCTGAACGTGGTGCCTGCACCCCTCGCCCAGACCCGCGCTTCCCGCAGTCGGCCCGTAGTCACCGGAACCCGCAGCCACCAACCACAACGTCTGCAGCAGCACGTCCCGGGCCAGGGTGGAGAGGTCGCCCGCCAGCGCAGCCATGATCACACCGACCGCCGGCGGAGTGCACTCGAAGATGATCGTGCTTTCCTCGACGTGACCATCGAGGGTGTATCCGATCATGTCTTGGGGCGTCTCAGCAGTGATGATCGCCTCGATCAGGAGCGGCACATGCTCCGCAGAGTCACCGCAGCCGCACTTCAACGATGCCCAATCGACGCGTCGCAGTTCTGCGCGTACCAGTTCACCGACCACCACCGCGGCCCCCCTCCAGGCATGCCGGACCCCCGGGCCCGGCGCTAGCGATCAAGCATCGGCCAACCACCGGTCCCCTCGCCATCGCGTGCGTCACGAAATATTCGCCACAGCCTCGAAACACCCCAGATCGGGCCGCCGCGCACCAGGCGGCGAGACGACAGGGACATGGCATAGACTGAACGCGTTCAAATCAGTGAGGACCGGGGGGACCCATGGCGGCCAACACGCACACCACATCGGACAGAGAGCCGGAAATCGAGGCGAGGAGGCCTGCCGCTCACCCGTGGCAGACCAGGATCGCGCTGGCAGCCCTGCTACTGCCGCTGCCGTGCGCCCTCGCCGTCGCGGTCGACGGCGGGTCGGTCTTCCGTCTCACGGTCCCCGCGCTCCTCCTCGGGATACCACTGGCCCTCCGCCGAAACCGCGCATGGTTCATGACCTCCAGCGTCATCACCGCCGTCCTGGTACTCGGGTGGTCAGCCGTCGGCGTCCTCGAAGGAACCTGGACGTTCCTTACCTCCGCACCCATGCTGATCTGCGCGAACTTCGCCGACCCCCGCGCATACCGGACACCGGCCATCATCGTCACCACCCTCGCATGCCTCATCGCCACACCCCTCACACTGCTCACCCTCACCATCGCCGCCCTGCTCATCAGGTCATAGAGCCACACTCAGATCCCCGCCGGACAGACGCCATCCACGAGCAGAATCGGCCCCGTTACACGGATCCCGAGTCAGGCCCGAAGGGCCAGGGGCTTGCGCTCCAACAGACCCGGGGGCGCGGGAGGACCGGCGAAGACGCGCGCCTCTGCGGATCGGGGAGGGCGGACCGCCACTATCGGTCCATGACGACGCGAGATGAAACGGGCGCGTTCCGCCCTCAGGGCCCGCTGCCGCCGCTTCCGGAGGACTGGGAGCGGTGTCTGGCCGTGGCGGCGCATCCGGACGACATCGAGTACGGCGCCGCCTCGGCCGTCGCCCGCTGGACCGCTCAGGGCAAGCGGGTGACGTACCTGCTCGCCACCCGTGGTGAAGCGGGCATCGACGCCCTGCACCCCGCCGAGGCCGGACCGCTGCGCGAGGCCGAGGAGCGGGCCGGAGCCCGTGAGGTCGGTGTGGACACGGTGGAGTTCCTCGACCATCGCGACGGCGTGGTGGAGTACGGCCCCGGCCTGCGCCGCGACATCGTCCGCGCGATCCGTCGGCACCGGCCCGAGGTGGTGGTGACGGGTGCGTTCACCGTGCGGATGGTCGCGGGTGTCACCAACCAGGCCGATCACCGCGCGGTCGGCCTCGCGGCCCTGGACGCCGCGAGGGACGCGGGCAACCGCTGGATCTTCCCGGAACTGGCCGACGAGGGCCTCGAACCCTGGGGTGGCGTCCGACTGGTGTGCGTGGCCGGCCCAGAACGACCCACCCACGCCGTGGACGTCACCGGCGAACCCCTGGAACGCGGCATCGCCTCCCTGTCCGCCCACGCCGAATACACCAGCGGGCTGGGAGAGCGGGGCTTCGAACCCCGCCCGTTCCTGACCTGGGCGGCACGGATGGGCGGCCCCGCACTCGGTGTCGAGGCGGCGGTCCTCTTCGACGTACACCACCTCACGTTCGAGGGGACGCCGCCCTGGGACCGGTAGGCCCCACGCCCCACGCGGCCCGCGCCGGGTGTGGGCGCGGAAGGCCGTCCCGTTCGTAGACGCGCCGTGCCTCATGCGCCACGCCCCCGGCCTGTCCGGCCCGGGGGCGTGGGGTCGGTGGGCCGCTCGCGGATCAGCCGCGGCGGGTCTTGCGCCAGCCGAAGGGGCCGGGCAAGTCCATCGAGGTGGTGCGGCGTCCGGTGCTGCTGTGGGTACGGCGGGGGCCGTGCTTGCCGCCGGTGGTGACCGACCACGACTTGCGGTTGATGTTGAGCCGGACACCGGGCAGGATCCTGAAACTCTTGCGGAACGTCAGCGGCATGTCGTCTCACTTCCTCGGTGCGGGTACGGGACGGGCGGCCGAACCGTGCCTGCGTTCAGGCCGGTTGACGTACCTCCCGTATGTCCGGCGCTCCCCGTTCCATGCGTCCTGGCTCCGTTGAGCACCGGGCGGGCGGGGGGGCTGACGTCCGGCGCCTGTGGCGAGGTCAGTCGAACAGGTTCTCCCGATCGGCCAGTTCGCGGTCGATCAGCTCTTGGACCGCTCTGCGCGTGGTCTCGCCGAGCAGTCGGGCGGCTTCCCGGCGGGCGGCCAGACCCTCGGGCCGCGCCGGCGCCGGGATCGGCTCCCCGACGGTGATGGTCCAGTTGGACGGCAGCGGGAACGGGGTGGTGAGCGGGAAGTACGGCACGCCGAGGAGCCGGGCGAGGGTCGGCACCTCGCCGAGCTTGGGGGTCGCCTCCTCCGCTCCGACGATCCCGACCGGTACCACGGGAGCTCCCGAGCGGATGGCGGCGACGGCGAAGCCGGGGTGGAAGGGCCGCAGTCGGTACCGCTCGGTGAACGGTTTCTCCAGGCCGGCAACGCCTTCCGGGTACATCCCGACGAGCCGTCCCGCGTTGAGGTGGTCGACGCCGGCCGTCGGGCCGATCGGGAGCGCGCCGTTGCGGCGCGCGTGCCGCCCCAGGATGGGTGTGCGGAAGACGAAGGGGGCCGCGAGGAAGCGCACGCGCCGGTCCAGGGCCCTGCCCAGGACCTTGTCCAGTACGAACGCGTCCAGGCCCCAGGCACCGGAGTGGTTGACGGCGATCACGGCGGGGCCCTCGGCCGGGATGTTCTCCAGGCCGAGCGCGACCACCCGGAAGTAGTCGTCGACCAGCCAGTCGAGGAGGCGGTCCCACGCCACCTCGCCGGCTTCGCCGAGCAGCCGCTTGGCGGAGTCGATTTCCGCCCCGGCCGCCTTGATCATCTCGGCCACACTGTCCCTCATGGTGGGACCTCACTCTCGCATCGCGCGTCACCGACGGGATGTCGACGGGACGGGTTCTGCCGGTTCAACGTGCGTGGGCGCTGTTGATCACGGGTGATCGCGACGGCGCGGATGAAGTCGTGCGTTCGAGAGCGGTCGGACGAGCGGCGCCCGCGCGGGTGGGTTCAGCCCGAGAACCACCTCGCGGCCTGCCGGACGTCGGCGGCCGCGTTCGCGCACCGGTCGGCGTGCGCGAGGAGGGCCGCCCGGAACCGTTCGCCGGTTTCGCTCCCGTTCCAGCCGGTATCGGCGGCGCAGGCGGAGAGCCGCTCCGCGTGGTGGTCCAGCCGGTCCGCGTCGACCCGTCCCCGCGCCCCGTACGCCGGTAGCCGGTCTCCGTACGCTTCCGCTGTCACGGGGGGACCGTCGGCCTCGACGAGGGCGACGGCAACGGACTCCGGACTGAGGCGGCCCGGGAGGCGGTCCAGGGCGAACCGCGGCGCGAGGAGGACGGGGCGCGCCCCCGCGGTGGCGCCGCGGACGACTTCCCGGCCCACGAGCGCCGCGAAGCGCGCGGTGGCGCAGCCGGACGGGCTGCCGCACAGGGCCCACGCCGGATCGGCGGGCTCCCCCGGTGTGCGCCGCCCCAACATGGCGCGGTCGTAGAGGATTTCGTCTCCCGGGGCGATCGCCGGTCCGTCCGTGTCGAGCGGCGCACGGACCGGGTACACCAGGGCGGGCAGCGAAGGGTAGTGCTCCAGGGCGAGGTCCACGGCGGCGTCCGGAGAGGTCACGGCGCCCGTGGTCGCGCCCGCGGCGAGCAGGGCCAGCGCCTGGAGCGCCGACACGCTGGTGACCGTCGACACCAGGGCAAGGGCGTGCGCGACGGCCAGGTCCCTTTCCGGCGCGCCCTGGGACCGGGCTGACAGCCGGCCGGCCAGGGAACCCGGCTCGGGGTCGGCGAGGTACGGGGCGAGCCGGCGCCGCAGGGCCGCCGCCCGCTCCTCGTACGCACGGCTGCCCACGGCGCCCGTCGCAGCCCTGACCATCTCGCTCAGCAGGGTGTCCGCGGCCGCGCCGGCCCCCAGTACGACGTGTCGGCTCAGCCGCAGCATTACGGTGTGCCAGTGGTCCCCGTCCAGGGCTCCGTCCTCACGCCGGGCATCGAGCACCGCATGCAGGTACCCGCCCACCCGGGTGGTCAGCCCGGCGAGTTCCTCCTGCGTCAGCACATCCCACGCGCCCGCCGGGACCACGTGCGGCGAGAGGCCGCGGCGGCGCCCGTCGGTGGCGAGAGCGGACGCGGTTCCCAGCGCACCGGCTCGGTCGGCACGGGCCAGCAGGTCCTCCGCGTCCGCACGGGCCAGCGGCACGAGAAAGGTGCCGAAGGGCGTACTGAGCCGCACCGGTCGCCCGTCCCGACGGTCTTGCAGGTGTGTCACCAGCCGGCGCTCGAGGCCGGCGCGGGTGAGCGCGTCCAGACCCAGCGTCCGCGCGGGCAGGTCCGCCCACGGCAGACAGCGGGCCACCAAGGCGGCGCTGAACAGGACGTTCTCCAGAGGCCGGGCCGTCTCGGGTCGCGGGGCGGTGGTGGCCGGGGCGTCGTACGGGGTGGTCATCGCTTGGTCTCCCTCGTGGTCACGCGGTCACTTGTCGCGGAGCATGTACGGCTGGTTCCCGACGACTTCGCCGTCGTAGGCCGCGATCAGTTCGTTCACCCGGTCCCGGTGGTGTGCCATCTCCCCGCGCAGGGTGCCGGAGTACGCCTGCGGGGCGTGCGACAGCGGGTAGTCGTACGACTCGTCCAGCCAGGTCAGTTCGACCCAGCCGGCGGGGAGGTCGTGGGGAGAGGCAGGGCCGCGTCCGTCGAGCATGGGAATCACGTCGTGCTTGTTGACCAGGCTGATCACCTGCGTGGTGTGGTCGGCCGGGCGCTTGTTGTCGATGGGTGAGCCCAGCGTGACCACGTGCGTGATCCGGTAGGTCGACGCCAGGTCCACGTCCATCGCCAGGTTCATCGCCGTCAGCCCGCCCAGGCTGTGTCCGACGAACATCACCTCGGACCCGGCCGGCACCCCCGCCCGGCGCAGCAGCTTCCGCGCGGCGCGCGTGTAGGTCGTGTCGGAGCGCAGGCACCCGTCGAAGGCGCCGATCAGGTCCTGGGGAGTGCTGTTGCTCGGCAGCCCGAAGCTGGTACCGGGCAACAGGAGCACGTACCTGACGTGGCCGTCGGTGCATGCGACGCGCCGCAGCAGCACCAGGCCGTGATTGCCGAGCGTGCCGATGTCGTTGATGTAGCTGACGATGTCGTTGCAGGACGTGCGCAGGGCCTTCGCCAGGATGGAGTCGGGTTCGATCCGCTCCGCGCGCCCGGGACCGGGATTGAGGAACCCGAGCACCGAACTGGGCAGTCCGAAGAAGGGATCCGTGGTCGGTACGCTGCCGGCGAGGGTCACCCACGAGAAGTCGTCGTTGACCGGGTTCTCGTCAAGCAGTCCCAGCAGCCCCAGGAGCTCCATGATGACGGGGCTGACGGTCGTCAGGGCACGGGTCACGCCGAGCCGCTCGACCAGCGCGTGCAGGGCCCGCAGTGCCTCCCACCGGTTGCCCTTCACCATGGCGTCGGTGAGCCGCCTCGCCAGTACGGAGTCGAGGTTCGGGTGCTCGGCCACCGCCGCCTCGATCCTCAGCGCGAAGGCGTCCACGGCCATGGCCACCGCGGCCGGGCGGCGGTAGGTCACGCTCCCCGCCATCCGGGCCAGCTCGCCGACGACTCCACCGTTCGGACCGAACCCGAGCCCCGAAGGGCTGGTCAGCGCCTTGGCGCACGACACCGCCGTACCGAACGCCCACCCGGGGCGGCGCAGGCAGGCGAGGCCGAACCGCCAGCTGCTCAACGCGCCCGTCAGATCCGCTCCGGCCCGCTTCGCGGTGAGCGCCGCGTCCGCCAGCAGCACGGAGGCGGCGATCAGGAGCTCCGCGTCGGGCTGCCCCGTCGTGGAAGGAGCCCGGCCGGGCACGGCGTCCAGCGTGTCCACGGGCGGCCCGGACTGCCCCGGAATCGGCTGAGCTGCTTCGACGACCACCTGATGAGGCGTCACGGTCTTCCCTCTCGTCGCTGTGCGGGCGCTTCACCGCACTGCCCGGCTTTCCGCCAGGCATCGTGGCACCGGCGCCGATCCGCCGCGCCC
This sequence comes from Streptomyces sp. NPDC006512, assembly GCF_040611935.1. Taxonomy (NCBI): domain Bacteria; kingdom Bacillati; phylum Actinomycetota; class Actinomycetes; order Kitasatosporales; family Streptomycetaceae; genus Streptomyces; species Streptomyces sp. NPDC006512. The sequence goes on from NZ_JBEXPG010000026.1 coordinate 7,535, forward strand.
ACCCGAGAGGCCGGCGGGCGACGGCGGTGGGCCTAACCGTCGGCGGTCGGCGCCCACCCTGCGGCTGCGTGCCGCCGGTCCCACCGGGTACGGGACGGGCACGGCGGGGCCGGGCCCGCCGCGCATCTCCGTGCAACTCGAAGGATGAGAGGGAGGTCGCCGCGTTGACGGGTGCCACCCCTGACCCCGGTCATGCGCACGGGAGGCCGGTGGCCGTGGTCCGACACCGCGGAGAGGCGCCGTGCCGGGCGCGACCGGCTGCCGGGCCGCATCGGTGCCGGGCACGGGCGATCATTGGTCTGCGGAGTGGGTGTCGGCGTCGGCGAGGAGTTGTGCCGTGAGTTCGATACAGCGCATCCGGGCGGGAGAGAAGTCGTAGGGCATTTTGGTGATCGCCTTGAAGGCGCTCATCTGTGTGTCCTCCTCCCCTGTCAGGTCGGCGTCGTAGATCTCGAACAGCTCCTCCTCTGCCGCATCCAGCCCAGCCGCCTCGATGGCCCGATCCAGGGCCTTTTGTTGGGCACAACGCTGTACAGCGAGTTCTTCGACGCGTGGGTCGTGGGTATCGACGCCGTCGTCGAGAGCGGCCTCGGCGGCGTCGAGACGGTCGTCCTCGGCCCTCAGCTCGGGGTGGGTGGCCAGCACGATGAACACGCTGGCTTGGACGGCGGCGCCCAGCGGGCCGAAGACCCGTTCCGTGACCAACAGGGCGTCGAGGTCGGAGGGGCGCAGTGCGCCCGGGGGCAGGTGGCTGAGCCGGTCCGTGACCAGTTCGGAGAGCAGCCCCAGCGGGTTGCCCACCGCCTGCAGATGGCGGACAGCGGCGCGCTGACGTTCGATTTCGGCCGCCCGCGCCGCCAGGGTCTCCTCCAGCCTGCTCAGGATCTCCTCGATGTCGCGGGCTTCGTCGAAGGCAGCCCGCATGTCGTCCAGGCTGATGCCGACCGCTGCCGCCTTCCGGATCCACAGCAGGCGGATCATGTCGTCGTAGCCGTAGCGGCGGCGGCCGTCTCCCCCTCGCGCCGGCTCCGGCAGCAGGCCGATTGCGTGGTAGTGGCGGATGGCACGGGGGGTGGTCCCGGCGAACGCGGCCGCATCACCGATCTTGACCTGGCGGGGAGGCGTGATGGAGGGGTACATGAGAGGGAGCCTTTCGTGCTGTGGTGCCTCGACCACACCACATGCCGCTACGGCAGGTGCAAAAACACCGTCCAGGTTCCACCAGAGCCAGGCCCTGGCTGCCGCCGGAACTGATCCAGGCGGGCCCCGCACGGTCCAGGTGTCACTCGTCGACAGCCCCCCATCGCCGCCGACGCCGGGAAGCACGACGGAATCATTCACGGCTCAGCACTGGGATGCAGCGGCGTGAACTGCCCGAAAGGTTCGGCCCGTGGAAGATGGTCCACATGCGGTACTTGCCGTGGTCGGCCGACCGCACCTGGGAGAGGCTCCTCCAGCGCATCCCGGCCGCCGCCAATACCGATGCCGATTCGGCAGAATGGCCCGTCGGCTCAGGAATCAAGCACGGCGGCGACGGCTTCGATCTCTACGAGCTGGCCGTCATAGCCCAGCACGGTGACACCCATCAAGGTGCTGGGCACGTCGTGGTCACCGAACGCGTCCCGGACAACCTCCCACGCCGTCACCAGGTCTTCCCGCCGGTGAGAGGCAACGAGAACACGGGTGCTGATGACATCGTGCAGTGACGCGCCCGAGTCCGTCAGAGCGGTCCGCATGTTCTCCACAGCCTTGGCCGCCTGCCCCGCGACGTCCCCGATCGCCGCTGTGGAGCCATCCTCATTCAGAGGACATGCTCCGGCCAGGAAGATCAGCCGCGACTCGGCCGGGGCCGTGGCCGCGTAGGCGTACTCCGCAACATCGGACAGGGAGGCAGAGCGAATCAATGTGACAGCACGCGGCACGGGCTTCCTTTCGCAGCAGTTCCGGGTCACTCAGGACCTTCTCAGAGGTCGGCTCCGCGTTCGACACATTTTCCTGGCCCGTCGACTCCGTGATGGGCGCCACTGCCGTCAGCCTCCCCACGCAGTGGCGGGGTTGGTCTTCCCGTCGGGGCCGCCGCTGGAACCTGGCCGCCGACGACGCCGAATGCGAGGCTCTGTTCGGGGTCGCGAAGGACTGCCCGAACACCTGGAAGCCGGTTATGGGGTAGGTCAGAGGCGGCGAGCTCCTTGACCGCATCCTGCTATCTGGGCCGCTGGAACCTGGCCTCTCGTTTGATCGCCTGGAGGAGCCGTGCATCGGCGGCGGTCGCGCGCTCCCCTGCCGCGTCGAGCCTTCGCAGGTTGGCCTCCTGCTTCTCTTCGGCACTCGGTTCCGGGATGGGCGGCAAGGGCGCCGAAGTCAATCCGAAACTGTCGGTGGCTACCACGACCACCCGTATCCGCCCTTCGACAAGGTCCAGGGCGTATGTCCACGAGTGGACAGCATCGAAGAACTGGTTCCAGAGGTCCGCGACCTGCCGCGAGCCGAACATCTCCACTTGCGCCCCGACCAGCCCCAATGCCGTCATGTCAGGGACCGTGTCGTTGTCGGACCCACGGTCCACGCGCGCGGCAATCTCCTGGCGCATCCGCGCGAGGGCGACGCAGGACTGGACCGCCGCCCCGTAGGCGTCCATGCGACGGTTCCAGATCAGGTGACGGCGCTCGCGGGCACGGGTCAGCAGATGAGTACCGGCAACGGTCGATGTCGTCACCACCGTCGTCACAACCGTGGCGATCAGGGTCGCCTGTACGGGTGTCAGGTTCATGAGGTCCATGAGACCGCAGTCTCAAGGCCTGCCCCACACCTCCGCAATGGCGGCACGATAAAGGCGCCGGCGCTGGCGGTGAAGCGGAGTGCCCATGATGTCCCGGGCGAGCGGAGCCACGGCCAACGGCTCGGGCCCCGGCAACCTGTTGAGGGTGCCGGGGCCCAAGCCGTGAAGGGCGCGGTCAGGACGGGGGGCCGCCGAAGGGGGCGCCGGTGCCGTAGTAGGTGCCCAGTTCCTCGCGGTAGCCGGCGTCACCGATGTGCTTGTCACGGTGGAACTCGGGAGCGTCCTTGATCTGTTCCTTCGTCCGGTCGACGTAAACCTTTCGCTCGTCCGGGTCGATCCGCACCACCGTGCTCGCCGGCAGCAGGACCTCCTTGCCGAAGATCCACACCCCGGTGTCCACGACCAGGTAGGCGTCACCGACCTCGTCGGAGTGCTTGTCCACCTTGCCGATGCTCCCGTCGGTCGCCTCGACCTTGTATCCGGTCAGGTCCGTACCGGCCAGGTGACCCGCGGTCGACTTGTAACTCCACACATGCTCAGTCACGCGAAAACAACTCCTCCGGGTAAAGCGAGAACCATAAGGAAAACAATTCCCCGCCGGCTCCCGTTCCTTCCGTACAACTCGTGCGGCGGATGGCGCATTCTCCGTTCCGCCTGGCAGCCACATGCCCCGCCCTTGCGGCTTCATTCCCCCGGATCGGGTTCGGGGGCCGGGACGGCCGTCGATCATTGGAGGTGAGCAGGTCCCCTGCTGCGTCACGGCGGCCGTCCCGGTTACTCCCCCAGGTACCCCGGATAGACGATTTCACCCGGTACCGGACACCCTGCGCCCGCGCGCGGACATGGCTGTGGCCTGCCACCCTCGTTCGGAGAGGGTGACAGGCCACCGCCATACATGTCTGACCTGGGCTTCCGCCGGTCGGCTACCAGCGGTACCAGCGGCCGCTACTGCCCTTCGGGCGGGCCACGAAGCCGATCAGCCAGAGGATCAGGACCGCGATCGCGACCCACCAGAGAATCTTCACCGCGAAACCGGCACCGAAAAGAAGCAGAGCGAGCAGAAGAACGAGAAGCAGGGGAACCATAGTTATCAACCTCCAGAGAACCGAATGCCCTCGCACCTGCCGCTCATGCGCGGGAAACTTACCTGTTTCTTATCGGCACTGACGGGAACACGCACGTCCCCGCATCGCAGGCGTGCCGGTACGCGTATCCGCCGCAGTCGATTTCACAGAGCGCCGCCATCAGCACAGGTTCGCAGTACCTGGAACTCTCAGGTTGCGGAATATCGGTAAGGCCGAACAGCCCGTGGTGGCGCGTCCCACGCCCGGCTCCATCTCGACAGTCCGCTCCTGCACACCCGGAAGGCGAGTTCCGCATCCGCTCGATGGGCCGGTCATGCGGATCCGGTGACGGGCCTGGGCTTCGCCAGGTCAGGCGGCCGCGGGCAGGTGTTGGCCGAGCTGGGCCTGGCCGAAGAGGAGTGCGTAGCCGTCGGGGAGCTGCTGGAGGATGCGGGCGAGGAGGCCGGGGCCGGCGAGGGCGGCGACGGGGGCGAGGACGGCGCCGGTGTCCCAGCGTGCGACGGCCGGGCTGACGCCGGTGCGGGCGGCGAGTTCTTTGACGAAGCCCCAGCCGGTGAGTTGTCCGGCATCGGGGGCGGTGGAGGTGAGGGCGAGGGCGGCTTCGGCGGGCAGGCGGCGGGCGAGGTCGACGCGTTCGTCACCGGTCAGCTGCCGCCCGAGGGCGCTCAGAACGTTGCGGACGGCTTCCTCGGCGCGTTCACGCGTGGGGTAGGCGCCTTCGTAGCGGACGCGTTCGAGCATCTGGTCGTACGTCATGGCCGCGGGACTCCGGTCGGGTCGGGTCTGTTCGTACATGACGGTGGCTTGCCTTTCTGTGCAGGTCGTAGGGGGCGTCCGGGGGGCCGGGTCAGGTGGGGTGGGGGTGGCCGAAGAGGAGGTCGTAGCCGGGAGGGAGCTGGAGCAGGATCTCGTGGGTGAGTCCGTCGCCCGCCGCGGCGGCGACGGTGGACAGGACCGCGCCGATGTCCCACAGGGCCGTCTTCTCAGTGGCGCCTTCGATCCAGGCAGCGGTCGCGCGGACGAAACGTTCAGGTGAAAGCGGTTCGGCGGCCTGGAGGGGGTTGAGGAGGATCAGGGCGTAGGTCTCGGGGAGCCGGGCCGCGAGCTCGGCCCGCACCGTGCCGATCAGATGCGCGCCCAGCAGGGCCAGGACGACGCGGGCCACGCGCTCGGCGTCGTCGCGGGTCGCGTACTGGCCGCGTTCCTGGACGTGGGCGAGAAAGGCTTCCCGACGCATCGACATCACGTCACCCCCACGGGAGAGGACGAAGGAGAAGGAGGAGAGGAAGAAAAAGGGGCGGCGGCGGGGACCGGGGTGCCCGGGGGGAGGGGGTTGGGTGGCCCCTGCCCCCGCCGCGGTGGAGGGGGTGGTTCAGCTGGAGATCTGCTTGCGGCCGGTCTGGCCGGTGATGCTGATCTTGCGGGGCTTGGCGCGCTCGGCGATCGGGATGCGCAGGGTCAGGACACCCGCGTCGTAGTCGGCTTCGATGCGCTCGGTGTCCAGGGTGTCGGCCAGCATCACCTGGCGGGAGAACACGCCCAGGGGCCGTTCGGAGAGCTCCATCTGCACGCCGTCGGACTTGCCCGTGGGCCGGCGCTCGGCCTTGACGGTCAGCATGTTCCGCTCGACGTCGATGTCGATCGCCTCCGGGTCCACACCCGGGAGGTCGAAGGCGATCACGTACTCGTCGCCCTGGCGGTAGGCGTCCATCGGCATCACGGACGGCTTCGACCACGTGCCCGACGTACCCGACAGCTGCTGGACGATCCGGTCCATCTCGCGGAACGGGTCAGTGCGCATCAACATCGCGAAACACCTCCAGTTGGTTCAGGCAGAAACTGCCAATGCGCTTCAACGTGCATCCGTTGTAACATGTCATCCAGACGATGACAAGCAGAGTGTCACTGAAAGAGTGACCTGGAGAATGTCGTGTACTGGGTGACCTAGTAGATGTCACCTGAAGGGCGACTGGAATCGCGGAGGGTGCCATGCGGCAGCCAGAACCTTTCAGCCTCAACGCGGCCGTCACCGCGCTGGAGACCATCAGCCAGGCCTTGGAAGAAGCCGGCCTCGGAGCCCCCGGCGAGCCCTCGGCCTCACCCGAATCCGGTCCTCATCCGGCCCTGGCCGCGCTGACGATGCTGCGTGAGGTCCGTGAGCAGCTGGCCGGGTGGGAGAGCGGGCTGGTCGAGGCGGCCCGGGAGAACGGTGCGAGCTGGGCGGACCTCGCCGGCCCCCTCGGTGTGGCCAGCCGCCAGGCCGCCGAGCGCCGCTACCTGCGCCTGCGCCCCGGAGCCGTCGGCAGCACCGGTGAACAGCGTGTCGCGGCCACCCGGAACTCCCGCGCCGCGGACCGCACCGTCGCCGCGTGGGCCCGCAGCAACGCCGCGGACCTGCGCCGTCTGGCCGGGCAGGTCAGCTCACTGAGTGACCTGCCGCCCGGTGCGGCAGCGTCCATGGAGGAGCTGGACCAGGCGCTCGCGGACAACGACGTGGCCCGGCTCGTCGAACCCCTCAGCGGAGCCCGCGAGCATCTGCGTCCACAGGACGCGGAACTCGCCGAGCGCATCGACGCGCTGACCCGCCACACCGACCAGCTGCGCCAGGACAGCCACGACCAGCGCAACACCCGGACAACCTGATCTCCAGCCCGTGTCGCGCCGCCGTGGCGCGGCCTTTCGAGAGGGTGCTCTGTCATGACCGTGAATCCGTCAGGGGCCGCCGGTGAGAACGGCGTGAGCGTGGACGTGCTGGACCACGTGGTGGCCGTGCGGCCGGTCGGTGAGATCGACATCGCCGCCGGCCCGCACCTGAGCCGCGCGCTGGCCGAAGCACTGCGGCACGCCACCCCCGCCAGGCCGCTCGTCCTGGACTGCAGCCGGCTCACGTTCTGCGACTCCGCAGGCCTCAACGCCCTCCTCGTCGCCCGGCAGACCGCCCAGAAAGCGGGCATCGACATCCGCCTGGACTCCCCCAACCGGCAGATGCAGCGCCTCCTGGACATCACCGGCACCCTCCCCCTCTTCCCCCTCCACACACCCCCGTCCAACGGAAAGCCCACGTGAGCACACCCTCACCCTTATACACACCGGCCATGGATGACCAGGAGGCCGAGGTCCTGCTGGTGCGGGTGCGGTGGGCGCTCGCCCAGCTCGGCTTCGAGGAGATCGCCACCGGCGCGGAAGGCGTGCACCTCATCGAGCACGCCCGCGGCGTCATGATCGGCTGGATACCCCAGGACATCACCCCGCCCCGCAGACCAGAACCCCGCCGCAACCAGCCCCCGGACCCCGACCCCGAGCTGTCCGGGCTCCGCCGCGCCTTCGGCCTCGCGCTGGCCGCCGCGCTGCGGGGTGCCGGCTTCACCGTCGAAACCCGCGAAGACGAATGGCTCCTCGTCCTCGACACCTTCACCGACAAGCCGTAACGGCCCCGGCAGGGGCGGGGCAGTTCGTCCCGCGCCGCCGGTCATCCGGCCGGTGTGGCCGGTGCGGTCGGTGTGGCCGGCGCGGTCGGTGTGGCCGGCGGCTTCAACGGCTGGAAACCCGGCCTCCATCCGTCTGCGGAACGGTCAGACGGGAGCCCCGCGGTCGGCGGGGCCGGTGCGCACGGAACAGTAAGCGGGTCGGGCCGTCACCGGCGGACGGCGAAGCCGATGCCGAGCAGACCCCCGATGGGGGTCCTGCGGTCCAGCACCAGCTGCCACGGTTCCGGGGCTGGCATGGCGGTGGCGTCGATGTAGCGGTCGCGCAGCTTCTGCTGGCACTCCGTGATCAACTCGTCTCCCCAAGGCTGTCTGAGCCGAGGGTAAGAGACCAGCGTCGTCGGCGGGGTCGGCGGTGAACTCACCGGCTGATCCGTAGTCACCAGTACAGAACCGGTGAGTTCCGAGCCCACAGGTCAGGGCACGTTGAGGGCCTGGATCTCACCGATCGCCGACGCGTCTGGCTCTGGCGAGTGGTGGTGATCGTGCCTCTCTGTCCCGTGCCCTCCCAAGCCACGTCCCATGTGCTGGTGGCGGTGACCGGTTAGCGGCCGCCCGGCGCCTGGGCGCTGGTCCGCTCGTACATGTCACCGCACGTCGGGGACGGCTGCTTCCCGGACTCCAGTGAGTACGGGGTGCCCGGGCCGGCGCAGCTGATGGTGGCGCCGTCGCCCATCGTCCAGCAGACCGTGCTGACCGTCGCCGTGGCAGTGACCGTGACGAACCCGGCTCGCAACACCGCCCTCGTCGAACTCGCCTCCGAGCTGCCCGCGGTCGTGGTCAGCCGTCTGCTCGGCATCCACCAGAACACCGCCGACACCTGGGAGCGCATCGCCGGCCGGGCCAACAGCTACACCGCTGAGGTCGCCAACCGCCGGTGATTGTCCCGTCTCTCTCGACGTGGGCCATCCTGGTGCGCTGACCTGGGGTGGTTCAGATTGACTGCGACGGGACAGGCTGACTCGTCTCGCTCAACCTGAGCAGAGCGCGCCGTACGGGCTTACGTGTTCTGGGGATGCTGGTGGGTGCGCCAGAGGCGTCTGAGGGCTTCGAGTTCAGTTCGGGGGAAGTGCTCACCCCACTTGCCTCGGTAGCCGCTCTCGCCGTAGGTCTTTGCGACCTCGTCGAAGCAACGGATCACAGCGCGGGCGAGCTGGTCGAGGCCGAGCTGACTCGACCAAATCTCGTTTCCCTTGTGGTCGTGGTCTCTGCCGTCGCGTAGTTCGAGCACGCGGATCCAGGTGTCGTCGCCTTCGCGGTAGAAGATCCACCGGTAGACGGTCGGCTCGGCCTCGAACTGGGCACGGGTCTCTGCCTCGCCGGCGACGAGCCGGGCCACCGCGGTCAGGAAATCCTCGGGCGCATTGCTGATGTAGGACGCAGTGAGCTCGACTTTCACCTGGTGATCTTCAACGGTGCAGTCGGCCCACCCGGATCCAGCCAGCGTCCAGGTGATGCGCATGCCGGATGTCACGGCTGCTCCATGGTGAGGAAGCTCCGGACGTCGGCCGCCAGGGAAGCCATCTGCTCGCCGGCCTCCAGCCAAGTGGTCACCGAGGCGCCCCAGCCGCCAGCGGCCTGTGGCCACGGCCGCAAGGCCCAGGTCAGCCCGACGTAGCCACCGGACCGGAAGACGGCCGACACCGTCAGGTCTCGATCGTTGGTCTGCCAGCTCCGCTCGCCGTCCCATCCCCTGTAGTCGGCAACGAGCTCGTCCAGGAACGCGGCGAGATCGCTGTCCCAGATCCAGGCGACGACCTCGTTGACACGAGCCGTCAGGCCCGGGGCCCGTAGCTCGACGGCATAGTGCACCGAGTCCGCGTCAAAGCTGAACCGGTCACAGAACGTCACACCCACGGATGAGTTGTCCTGGCAGCGAATGGTCACGCTGGACTTGTCATCAAAGTGGCCGCCTGGGGATGTCATGCAAGGAACGCTAAGCCAGTGCTGCCGTGATCGTCATCCGGATTCGCCGCTGACACCGTGCAACAGGGCCACGGCGAGCTCACGCAGGCGGTCCATGGTGATGCCGGCACGCCACCGGCCGCAACGCGCGCATTGCGCAACTTCTGATAGCCGGAACTACCAGCATCGGGTTCGGGGTGGTGCATGTTGCTCCTTGGCGTCGCGGGAGTGGCGGGGCCGCGACGGTATGCGCGGCCCCGCGTGGACCTTTGCTGGGGGACGCGGGGCAGCGGTCCTGGGCGAGGGCGTACAGCTCGCCGAGCAAACTCCCTTCGGTCGCGACGAGTTCATCGAAGGAGCCCTGCTCCCGGACGGTTCCCTGGTCGAGGACGATCACCCGGTCGGCCATCCTCACGTTGTCGAGGCGGTGGGTGACCACGACGGTGATCCGGTCCGAGGCCGTGGCCGCGGCTCCCGGAAGATCTGGTGCTCTCCTCGGGCGTCCATTTCGCTGGTCGGCTCGTCCAGGACGAGTACGGCCGGCTCCCGGTACATCGCCCGTGCGCAGGCCAGCCTCTGCCAATGCCCTCCGGAGAGCTCGTGGCCGCCCCACACCGACCGGGCGAGCAGCGTCTCCAGTTCCTCGGGAAGTTCTCGCAGGGCCTTGGTCATGCCGACCCGTTCGACCGCGTCCCAGATCCGCTCATCGCCGTGCTCGCGGGGCTGGCCCAGGGTGATGTTCTCCCGGGCGGCGAGCGGCCATTGCCCGTTCTTCTGCGGCACCAGGCCCACGTTTCTCCACACCGATTCCGCGTCGGCGTCGGCCAGGTCGGTATCGTCCCACAGGACCATGCCGTCGGTCGGGACGGTCAGTCCTGTGAGCATGCGGATCAGTGTGGACTTGCCGGCGCCGTTCTCCCCGACGAGGGCGACTACTTCGCCGCGGTTCAGGGTGAGGGTGATCGGCTTGACGGCCCCGGCCTCCTTGCTCGGGTAGGTGTACGAGGCGCCTTCCAGGCGGATCTGCTGCGGGGGCGTGGCCCGCGTGGTGCCGCGGGCTGTGGTCATGGTGCGGACCTCGTCGATGAACTCGTAGTAGTCGGAGAGGTAGAGCCCGTGGTGGAACAGCACCGTCGAGTAGCAGGGGATGCAAGGTGGTGAGCACCAGGGCCGCGGAGGCGAGCTGGACGAGGCCGTTGGTGAGGGTCTTGGCGTCGTCGGCGAGGTCGACGGCGCGCAGCGCGCCGATCTCGGCCGCCTGGCTCCGGTCGCCGAACCCTTCCGCGTCGTAGGCGGCGAGTTCGGCCCGCATGTGGAGGTCCACGAGCTGCAGGTCCGCAGCCGAGGCGATCTTCGGATTCAGGCGCCGGGTCGCCCAGTCAGCGAGGATCCACATGGACGCGCCGGTGGCCATCGCGACGACGGCGACGGTCAGCGCCGGCCAGGCATGGGCCAGGCCCTGGCGGGGGTTGTCGGCCATCAGCTGCGGCAGGGCCTTCGCGACCGCGGTGAGCATCACCGCCGTGCCGACGCCGGACAGCAGCTGGCAGACGACGATCGTCAGGGCCATGCGCCGGTCGACGCTCCAGGCCAGGCTGGCCGTCTGGACCATGGCCGCGGGAATGCGCCGGGCCATGTCCCACAAGGTGGCGTCGTCCATCGCCCGACGGTGCTTGCGCCCGTTGTAGTCGAGCTCCGGCGGCGCCGAGGGCTGCTGTGCGCCCGTCCGCGCGGCCGGGAGTGAAGCCGCCTCGCCGCCGATGGTGGCTGCGCGGTGGGGGCTCGGTCCGGTGGTGCGGTGCGGTCATCCGAACACCCCCGCCATCAGCCGGTCCAGGGTGCGGCGTCCGCGTGCGATGGACGGGCCGTTCCACTCAGATCGCGCACCTATGGGTTTCCCGCGCCGCGCCGGTCGGTATGCGTGAGACCGACTCACGGAAGGCTGGCGCCATGCGGAAACTGATCTACGGCATGAACCTGACCCTGGACGGCTACATCGCCGCGCCCGGCGACGACATCGGCTGGGGCGTGCCGAGCGACGAGCTGTTCCAGTTCTGGTCCGACCAGTTGCTGGCGACCGACCTGTCGCTGTACGGGCGCAAGCTGTGGCAGACGATGAGCTCCTACTGGCCGACCGGCGACCAGCAGCCCAACGCCACCCCGGCGGAGATCGAGTTCGCGCGCCGCTGGCGGGACATGTCGAAGGTGGTGTTCTCCTCGACGATCGACGAGGTCGACTGGAACACCCGCCTGGTCACCGGCGACGCGGTCGCCGAGATCACCCGGCTCAAGGCCGAGGACGGCGGCCCGATGGACATCGGCGGCGCGACGCTCGCCGGGGCGGCCATGCGGGCCGGACTCATTGACGAGTACGTGCTGGCCACCGCGCCGGTCCTGGCGGGCAGCGGCACGCGGTTCTTCACGGCGCTGGACAACCGCGTGAACCTGAACCTGCTGGAGACACGGACGTTTCCCGGCGGCGTGGTCCTTACCCGGTACGAGACGAGGCGCTGAACAGCTTCCCGCCGTCTCACGGCTGCTGGACTGCCAGGTGTGGTGAGAGCGCTCTGCTTGCTGTTTGGGATGCCCGTGGAAGCGGCTGCGGTGTGTATGCCGGGTGCCTGACTCTGCGGTCCGTCAGGTTGGATGGCACCGTGGCGAGACGACCCAAGACGAAGAAGAAGCGGCCCCCCTTCGGCATACCGAAGGAGATCATCCTGCTGGCTGGGCAAGACGTGTGGCCGTACACGTTCATCGCCGACGACTCGGGTGGCGGATGCGGCAAGGTCCCGATGCCCGCCGAGGTGGCCCTTGAGGACGTGCAGACGGCGATCTTCACACCGCTTGCGGACCTCACCCGCGTATTCCACGGCGTTGAGATCGACGTTGAGTGGTCCTCCCTGACGCCGGATTCGTGGGTAGGCCACATCCGGCGTGTCACCGCGGAGGAGCCTGATCCGCCTGGCGCGGTACCTGAAGTCGGCTGACCACGGGTCGGGTCACCACAACAACGCATTTCGGGTTCTGTTGGTGAGGGAAGCCCGCCCGAAGGGCATGCCCCTCACCATGTCGGCGGCAACGGCAGCCCCGTCGACCAGCGAGCTGAAGGGTTAGTGAAGATACCCAGGGCCTGTGTTACCGTCTCACCGCTGTCCGACCTGTAGATCGTCGTATTCACCGTGACCGAATACGAAATCCGGTGGATGAATACATTCTTCGCCGCGATCCTCAACTTGAGGACCAAAGCGCGATCACCGCCATCATCCTCAGGGAACACCGGCTTGACCTTGGCTCCCATCTGATCGACAGCCGCAATGGATTTCGGCGATCCGAAGAACTCCGAAGGGGTGCTGATCGACGCCAGGGACGCCGTCACCACGGCTGCAACACGCATGCGGGGATGGGTTCCAAACTTCTGCACCTCCCCGCCCGAATAGGGGATGTACGAAAAAACATCCTCTTCGACTACCTCTTCAGAAGCCGCGGCGGGGAAGTCGAATATCAACTGTCCGCTATAGAATGTCAGAACCTTGAGGTTCTGCGATAGCGGATCGGACGCATCAGGTAGCGGGTGCGGATATTCGGCACCATGTAGGGGGCGATGACATCGTGTGGGGACCCGACGGATTCGAGTGGGAGCCGGAGCGCCATGGTTTCCTCCAAGGCAGATCCAGTGGGTTTCCGCGTCACGCCGCCGAAGCGGCGGCCCCCTGACGGTTGTTACCAGTATGAGCGTCCCGACAGGGGTCTGCCACCAGTGCCGCGTCGGCAGCAAACCATGACGGACCAGGCACGCCCAAGCCCCGAAGCGCCGGCTGCAACCCAGAGTCGATGACGCCTTCAGGCTTGCTGGAGGCTGGAGTGGCCGCGGTCCGCGGTCTACGGCCAGGTCAACGTGGCGTTCCGGGTCAACGTGCCGTTCCGGGTCAAGGCAGAGAAGTCGACTTCGGTGAAGTCGGCTTCGGTTACGCGTGGGCGAGCGGGTCGTGGGGGTGCAGCGAGCTCGGCGGTGCGCCATGTCACCGTCCGTGGAAGCCCGTTCGGGTGACATGGATCAGGCTCGACGTAAGGGCTGGCATGGTTCGGACCTGGAAAGTGCCCCCGTCCTTGGCTCTTCGTACGAGACCATCTGGCGTATGAGCCGAGGAGGGATGCGTGGGTAAGCGCGAGCGCCGCCGCAAGCGGGAACAGGCGAAGCGGAAGCAGCAGCGGCCGGGTACTACACCCGCTTCGGTGGTCTTCGACTTTCCGGCGGAGGGTCCGCGGCTTCGGGCTGTCATCAAGCCGGGCCTCGATCCGCAGGTCCAGGAGCTCGCCCGTCTGTACTGGGAGATCAACGAGGCCGGCAAGTGGGCCCGTACCGTCTCCAGCATCGGCGACTCCCAGTGGGTGGCCTCCACGGCAACCGGCGCGTCGTACGCCGTTCTGCTCGGCTCGCTCTGCCTCCACTGTGACGAGCCCCTTCGCGTGACGAACCGTTCATGGGCCGCGAAGGTCGCCGGCACCTACCTCGACAGGAAGAACGAGAAGTACATCTGCTCGGACTGCTCCGCGATCCAAGAGGCGGAGGCCGCCCTTCAGCGCGAGCGCGAGGCAGAGAAGGCCCGGGTCGCCAAGGAGATCGCCGACGCCAAGCAGGCGGAAGACCGGCGGCGGCTCACCGAGACGCTGGCGAGGGAGGAAGCGAAGGACGGAACGGACTACGCCGTCCCGTACCGGAACAAGGCTGCCCTGGCCTTCTACGTTGCCCTCACCGGCTACGCCACCACCGCGGCCCCGGGCAAACCGCTGCCCAGCATCAGTGACATCGGGACGCTTGCCTGGACCGGCGACCCGCAGCGGGACGCGGACATGCTGAGTGAGCTCTACGCTTGCGGTTTGCTCGCCCTCGACCCCAGCACGCCCGCCACGGCGTTCAGCACGTCGGCCGAGGACGAAGTCACGTTCGATCTCGGGTGCGCGAGGTGGCGAATGGCGGGCGGTATCGGGACCACGAAGACCGTTTCACAGAGCCTTTCGGCCATTCTCCGGACACGGCCCGGCCCTGAAGCACATGAGTACCGCTCCGCACTCCAACACCTCGTGGAGGAGATGGAGATGCTCGATGTCGTCGCCTACCTCGACGGTCTGCTGGTCAAGAAGTACAACTACCCCGCGGTGCCCGAGGCCAGGCGCGAGGAACTCACCGAGATCGTCCGCGGGGGATTCGACGCCGGCTACACCTCGGGCCAGATGTTCTGCTTCGCATGGCGGGCCGCCGACTCCGCAGCGGCCTGGAAGGAGCGCAGCGGGCCGAAGATCGGTCCGCCCGAGGCGGCCTCGGCGAGCGTGACCAGCCTCGGGGGAAAGATCGCGAAGGCGATCGAGCTTCGCCACTCGATCCCTGAGTACGACCCGCCCCGCTGGCACGCCACCCCTGTTGCGCTCGGAGCCTTGCGGAAGGTCAACGCGGATGTCCGTCGGGTCTACGACCGCACCGTCATGGGCGCCTGCGACCAGTGCGACGAAAACGGGATCACCCTCGAATCCCGGGACGACGGGCATGGACGCTCGACCGTTGCCAGGTGCGTCCACCCCAAGGACATCCCCTCCCAGCGGGAGGAGGAGGCGCTGTTCTGGTCGGACGACGAACCGGAGGACGAACCGGTCGACTGCTGACACCACGAGCAACGCGTACTACGCCCGGGCCAGCATCGGCCAGTACGGGCGACAGGAGGAACACCTGATGCAACAGAACCGCTGGGGTCAACAGCCGAAGCCGCGCTCGGGGGGCGCTGTCCGGCCTCGTCCCCTCCTGGTTTCGACGGGTGGAGTGTCGTTACCTGCAACGGGGCCGTCGGCCACCCCTGCCGCACTCCCTCCGGGCGCCCCGCCGACCACCACCGGGCCCGGCGGGACGATGCGGGACTGCCCCCGTACGAGGACTGGACGAAGCAGGGGCTGATCCCGAAGCACAGGCCCAGTCCACTGGCTGTTGTTCTCGGTGCCAGCCTTGCGGCCCGCAAGGAGTTCGGGATCGAGGAGTGTCTGGGTGATGCCGTAGCGGTCGTCCGTCACGTCCTGGCCGACCTGCCCAGCTTCGCTGCAGGCGACGACACGGCATACGACCGGCTCGATGACGCCGTACGCGCGCTGGTGCTGGCCCGCGGCCCCGAGGCGAGTGCGGACCTGATCACCGTACTGGCCATCCAGGTCGTCACGCTCACCGCCGGCACCGCTCCCAACGGCGCCGCCGACGCGGCGTTCACTGCCTCGATCCGATCGCACGTCGAGCAGGTGCGCCACCAACAGCGGGAGGAGCGGCGCGTGCCCGCCGGAGAGTGATCGCGGAACCGGTGGGTCGGATCTGCGGGGGTGGGGTCTGCGCTGGATGACGAGCCGGCAGTGCCGCAGGGCGGGTCGGTCAGGACCAGGGGGGTGGCACTGCGGCGATCGCCGCTTTCCAGTCCTTCAAGGACTCGGGCGCCAGCTGTCCGGGGGATAACTGGACGGGCCGCTTCACGGGCCTCAGGTCACCCACGGCCTCGGCGCCGGCTCAAGCCAGAAGTGGCTTGCATGGGCATGCCGGGATTCGAAGCCGTGAAACCGCGCTGCGGTCGTCGCCTGCGCCACGATCCTGGTCCCCAACTGTGCGACTGTCAACGGTCGTTGGCAATCCAGCCACGATCGTTGGTGATCCGGCCACGATCGTTGGTGAAGCTTGGCCGCAGGCCGAATCGGCGACGTATGGTCGCACCACATACCAGCGACCTGGTCGTCACTCTCAACTCTGGGAGCACATCGGTGAGCAAGCCCCACCCCCCTCTCAGCGAGACGTTGGCACGGCTTGACGCGCTGATCACCGAGAGGGGCCTCGACCGCGCCGAGGTCGTCGACGTCTCCGCGCTCTCCAGCCGCACGCTGTTGACGGAAGGGGAGGTCAACAGGCTGCTGGCGGGTGAGGAACTTCCAGAAGAGAGCATCAACGAACGCGTCAGCGGGCGCGTCAAGATCCTCTTCGAAAAGCTCGTGGCTGAGACGGGAAGGCGGGCTACCGACGTACGCCGGGAGATCGCTTCTCAGCTCGGCCTGTCTCCCGAGTGGGTGCGGCAGCTGTGCCTCGGCGCCAAGGTGCCGGCCATTGAACACGGAGTTCCCCTGCAGGAATACTTCGAGAAGTTCTTCGGGACCGAGGAGGGGTTCCTGTGGGCGACGAAGTCACAGCTGCTGAACAGGGCACTTCAGTCGGCACTCATGGAACTCGAACGTCTGCCCGACCAAAGTCGACTTGAATACCACCCGAACGACCCCATGAACCAGATCATGGAGGAACTCGGGTTGTCAGGTACCTCCACCCGCGCAAAGACCCTCTCGCATGCGAGAAAGACCACTCTCGCCAAGAAGATCCGCGAGTGGATCGACGAGGACGGCGACGAGTGAGCACCAGGGCGATGAAGACCCTGCTCGCAGATCTCGCCAGGGAGACCGCCAGGATTCTGGAGTTTCCTGCCGAGCCGGAAGAGTTGATGCAGACGCTGTGCAACGTCATGTCCGAGCAAATGCCGGAACAGATGAAGAAACCCATCAGGTTGAGGATCCGCCCGTTCCCCGACAGTACCGGGGCCTCGGGGCTCACGCTGGAGGGCGACAAGTTCATTTTGGTCATCGTGGAACAGCGCACACCGCCGGAGCATCAGCTCACGATCTTGGGGCACGAACTGTGGCACATCAAGAGCGGAGACTGCGGCCATCATGGAATACCGGTCGCCGCTGCCGCCCGCCGCTTCGGTACGGATGACGACATCCCGTGGGGGGAATTGCTCAGGATCGCGGCACGCTCGGACGTACAGGCCGATCACAATGTGAAGGCTGAGATACGAGCCGAGGAGTTCGGCCTGCTCGTCGGCAGCCGATTCCGGTCGTGGTTACCCGGTCCACGCGCCCGCGACACGATTACCCAACGAACTCGGGCGGGCCGAATAGCCTCATCACTCACGGCCAGAAGCGGACCAATGGGCTGATGGAAGCAACTGACTTACGCATCCCGTATATGGTGCCCGCCGTCTTCTTCGTGGTGGCGCTACTCATCAAGCTACCCACTCTCAGGCGCGCCTTTCGCGATCCCAATGTCCGCTCGACCAGCCTGATGCTGTTCCTGGCGACGCTGATCTTCCTCTCCATCGCACCCACCTCCGTCCACAGGATCAATACACTCATCGGAGTCCCGAATGTCGCCGCACCGTGGACATATTCATTGCTCACCGGCTTTGGCGGCTGCTGCCTCAGCATGCTCATCACATGGCAGGACGGACCGGGACCACAGCGCCTTCGGCGCACACGCCGCGTGTGGATCATTCACGTGGGGATAATCGCGGCCCTCTGGGTTTCGTTCTTCATGGCGGATGTCCCCACCGAGCGCATAACGGATCTCGATACCTATTACGCCACCACGCCATGGATGCGGGAGCACATTCTCCTCTACCTGCTGGCCCACATGGCCTCGGCCATGGCCGCGGTCCGGCTGATCCTGCCCTGGGTCAAGGAACTCGAGTCGGCTTGGCTACGAGCGGGTCTACGCCTCCTTCAGGCAGGCTATGCATGCGGCCTCGTTTTCGATGTCACAAAACTATGCGCACTCGCCGCCCGCTGGTTCGGCACCCCCGACTGGGATTTCCTGAGCTTGCACATCGCCCCCAACTTCGCATTGCTCAACGGCATTCTGGTCGCCCTCGGTTTCATCCTCCCCCAAGCCGGCCCGTTCCTGCGGGATCGTTGGACTGATCATGCGACCTACCGTCGTCTGAGGCCGCTGTGGCGGCTGCTCCACTCGATCGACCCGTCGCCCGTGCCCCTCCGCGTCCGCCAGTTCTCCCCCTTCCCCCTGCGTCTGATGCGACGACAGACGAACATTCGCGACGGTCTGTTGCTCCTGGCGCCTCACCTTGACGACCAGCGTCGCCGTACCGCGTTCCACTCCGCATTGGAGGCCGGGTACGAGGAGCACTACGCGCGGGGAATGGCCGGCGCGATCGACATCCTTGTGGCGGTCGATCTCTTCCGCAGCGCTAAGAGGCCTGAGGACGGTGAAAGCTCCGCCCCGATCAGCAGTGAACTGATCAGCGTGGAACCGATTTCGCTCGCTCTCCGATCCCCGTCACGAGTTGAAGCCGTTCGACGGCTCGCTGAAAACAGAAAGAGTAGTCACACCGATGGATGAAGGCTCTACCGCACCGCGGCGTACGGCAATAGTGGTCGGCGGAGGAATGACGGGCATGCTTGCCGCAGCCGTTCTGGCCGACTTCGCCGACGTCACGATCATCGAGCGCGACGCACTGCCCGAAGGCCCCGAGCCTCGAAAAGGACTTCCTCAAGCACGCCATGGCCATCTGCTGTGGTCTGGCGGAGTCAAGGCATTCGAGGAACTCCTGCCCGGCATCGTCGACCGACTCGTCACCCATGGCGCCCGTCGCGTCCCGGTCATGGCGGGTCTCGTCTCGAAGGCCCCCTCCGGCCAGTGGTTCCGCCGCTTCGACGCCTGCCACCACACCAACCTCGTCTGCAGTCGTGATCTGCTCGACGCGACCATTCGCACGGAAGTCCTACGGAACCCTCGCATCACTTTGCGTCAGGAAACCGAACTCCTGGCTCTGGAGGGTGACGCGCGCTGGGTGACCGGAGTACGCATCAGGTCCGCCGGCGCCGAAACGTCACTGGCCGCAGACCTCGTGATCGATGCGAGTGGACGAGGCAGCCAGGCACCCACGTGGCTGAAAAACCTGGGCGTACCAGCGTTGGAGGAGCGTGTCGTCGATGCCGGCGTCGGCTATGCGAGCCGCATCTACCATGCGCCTGGCAGCACCGCCGACGGTTTCCCGCTCGTCAACGTGCAGGCGAACCCCAGCGACGCCCCTGGCCGAGGCGGCATCATCATCCCGATCGAAAACGGACGCTGGATGGTGACCCTCTCCGGCACCCGCGGCGGACAGCCCTCGAATCGGAACGACGACTTCCTCGATTTCGCCAATTCGTTGAGCGATCCCGTCATCGGTGAACTGCTCGCAAACGCAAAGCCCGTCGCCGATGTCGTCACCACCCGTAGCACCGCCAACAAGCGGCGATTCTACGAGAAGGCCGCGCACTGGCCGTCCGGATTCGCTGTCCTCGGCGACGCCGTCGCCGGATACAACCCCGTCTACGGACACGGACTGACCGTTTCGGCCCAATGCGCCGTCGCACTCAGAGACGTGCTCCACAGCCACGAGCTCGGTAGCCGCGGAACGGCCCGCCGCGTTCAACGAGCCGTCGCACGTCCGGTGGGAATCGCTTGGGCTTTGGCGGTGGGTCAGGACGTCTTCTATCCGGGGGCCAGCGGGAAGCCGCCGACAAAGCTGGAGAAATTCCTCGCATCCTTCATCGACCGCGCCGTCGATGCCGGCGCACGCAACCCGCATGCCCTGAGTGCTCTCCTGGACGTCATGAGCATGGAGCGGCCGCCCTCCCGACTGTTCAAGCCCGACATGCTGCGCCACATGTTCACGGGCCGGAAACTCGCCTACCTGGATGCCGCTCCGCTCTCCGAACGCGAACGGAAGTCCGTCGCCGCCTGAGGCCCGAGAACGCAGATTGGGAGATCCTCTGCGGCTGCCGACTCAAAGGCGACGGCGTCCGTCACACCGTGCGCGGCATCGCCCGCCTGCACGACCTCGCCCTCGCCGGATAGGCGAGCGGAACCCGCAGCGACCGAACCGGTTCCCGGCCACGCAAAAATCATTAACGGGTCGGCGGGCATGGCGACGCTGGGTTCTTCGCCTCGGCGCGGATGCGAAACGCGAGCGTCGGCACGCGGAGGAAGTACGCCTTCGCGGATGCCGACGAGGCCAACGTCCGGCGCGCGGCCGGGCGGACGTTGTTGGACCCCCGGCCTGCGGATCTTTCCCGGCAAGGGCATGCCCTGCGTCCTGGACCCGAAGCGGATCAGCCGTGGTCCTCCCATTGAGCCTGGCAGAACCGAGCCCCACTCACCACAGTGTCCCCGGCTCTACAGGTCCGTACGTACATGTTGAGACCGTCCACCCCCAGATCGCCGCCACAGCCGATCACCAGGCCCAGATCTCGCTCTTCGATGTGCTGGATCAGGGCTGTGTCAACGGCCGAGACCGCCATGCCGATCAGTGGGATGCCACTGAACTCGACCTGAGGCCCAGTCCGTCCGTGAATGGTGACAGCGCCGAGAGTGGGGGGCCAGTTGTAGCCACTGGAGTAGTGAGCGGTTACGCCTACGCGGTCGAAGCGTTCCTCGCCCAAGATCCACTGTCCCAGGCCTTCCCACGACCTTCCGAACGGATACCGGCCATGGCGCGTGGTCGGCTCGTCGCTCAGTGCCGCAGCCACTTCCTGTGGCTTCATACCGAACCTGAGCGGACCGACGTTCTCCAACGGTGTCCAGTCCCAGTGCTGTCGCTCCTGCTCAGCCCTTACTGGCCACGCCCCCACGTTCGGCGGCTCGTCACGGACGTCGCGCCAACGGATGACCGGTTCTGACCCGAACGGGTTCTTCGCCAGTTCGGGGCCGACCAGCAGCGCGTTGGTGATCATCGTGTCCAATCGCTGCGTGTACCCCTCGGGCGTCAACCCCCGCTCCTGTGCGGCGCCCAGGGAGACCCCCCATGCCTCGACTTCCGGATCACCGCTCCAGTTCACTCGCACGGAAACCCCTTGCCGGAGCGCGAGGTCCTGAATGTCTGCGCGTACCTCGGACGGCACCCGGGCTATGAGGCCGATGTCCCCCAGGCGCACCAACGGCCCATCCATCGCATCGATCGCTACGGCAACCAGGCCATCGTCCTCGCCGTAGATCGCAGTCACACCCCAGTCCGTGTAGTAGCCCCAGCCGATGCCGCTGCCGCTGCCCAACCCTTGCGAGACATGGGCAACCGCTCCGTCCAGGGCCGATGCCACTTCGTCCGGGTTCATCCCGAACCGCAACGGCCCTACTTCCACCAATGGCTCAAGCACCCACTCCGCCCGATCCCCGGGCTTCCTGGTCCACCAATGCACGGCAACCCCCCACGATTGCTCCGCATACCCCTGACGCCACCCGCCAGTGATCTTGTAGATCAACCTAGATGCGACCTCCGACACGACGGGACTGACGCCGAGGGCAACAGTTCGGCATAGGCGAGAGAGCGGGAGGCAGGCAAGGGCATCCGGTCTGACCGAACTCCTCGCCCACGAACTCCGTGCGTGCGGCCGCGAGCTCGTCATCGAGCACCCGCACGTCCCTCTGCCGCGCGTCGTCAAGACGCCCACCACCTACCCCGACCAGGAGACCGCCCGGTAATTCGACGCTTCCGCCGCTGCGGCCACGCTCCCGGCACCCTCGTCGCGGGGTGCCGTCGGGCAGCATGGGGCGATGGACTTCGATCAGCCGTTGCCTCGCGAGCTGAAAGCCGTCGATTCGGCCTCGTTGTTCAGGCTGGAGGAGCGGGCGTACGACCTCGGCCTGAGCCAGCGGTTGGACCCGGCTTGGGTGCGAGCGAGTGTGGCGCCCGGTGGCACCCACTACTTGTGGCCGGCCCTGTGGCACAGCCTGTCCCACCGCCCGGACGTTCCACGTCAGCTGCGGTGCGAGCTGTTGATCACTCTGCGTACGGGAGACTGCGTGACGAGTCTGCTGGACGTGCTTCCGGACCACTTCGTCCCGCTGCCGAGGGTGACCTCACGCGAAGAAGGCATGCGGGTCAGCCAGCGCTTTGACCGTGCGCCTTCGGTCCGGGAACGGCTACTGCGGGAGGGCGAGGGCTCGGACGCGTTGTGACAGGCGGCGCCAGCAGATGCGTGCGCATCCCGGGGTGAGGCAGGCCTCGTGGATGTCGTCGCGGCTTTCCCAGCGGATCCACGGGCGGCGGAACCAGTGCGGGTGGGCGACGGCGCGCTCGGCACCCAGCGTTTGATTCCGAGTCCGGAGCCGTGTTCGGTGCCGCGTCGCGCGATCAGCGGCTTCACGTTCCTGCCCGTACTGCGGCTGATCGCGGAGGCGGACGAGCACCTCTACTCCGACTACTCCGACTCTGCGACGGTCTTCGACGCCACCATTCCAACGAGGGTCTGCTGGACCGGGTACTGGTCCATCCGTACGCGGACGGCCACCACACGGTTCATCGCCTGTGGCCGGGAATCCCCCACCACGCCCTGCACCGGGTGCACTTCATACTTATGGTGCAGGACCCGGAGTACGCCCGGCGTATCAGAGACCGCCACCGCCTGCTGGACACCCCTCAGGCAGTCGCCTCGGATGAACAGGAAGAAGGTGCGCAATGACCGTGCGCGGTGGGTGGCGGTGCCGATGAGCGACGCGTACGTGGAAGCCGTCGCCGTGATCAACGAGTCACTCGGCCTCCCCGGCAACGGCCCCGGCGCGCCGCGGGCCGCGAACGACGAGGCGCGGATGCGCGAGATCCTGCGCGGCTCCGCGGCCGGCGCGGTCACCGCCGCGCGGGTCTCCAACGCCGACGAGGTCCAGGGATTCGCTGCGGAGGCGGGCTACCCGTTCGTCCTCGAGCCCGTTGACGGACCGGGCAGCCTGGGCGTGACCCTCGTACCGGATGAGAAGGGTCTGGACGACGCCGTCGCCCGGACCCCGGGCACGGCAGCGCCGGGCCCGGAGGGTACGTGGATAGCCGAGGAGTTCCTGAACGGACCCGAGTTCAGCGTCGAGACCTTCAGCACCGGCGGCACGCACCATCTCCTCTCGGTCACCGAGAAGTTCAAGGGACCGAACTTCGTCGAGGCAGGACACCTGGTGCCGGCGCGCCTCTCCGCCGACGCCGTGCGGGAGGTGACGGCCGAGGTAGGCGCGTGTCCCGACGCCGTGGGGCTGATGGAGGGGCCGGCCCACACCGAGATCGTGCTCACCGCCAGGGGGCGGCACATCGTCGAGACCCACTGCCGTCCCGGCGGCGGCATCGTCGAACTCGTACGGCCGGCGGTGGGCCTGGACGTCCAGCGGATCACCTTCGACTGGCTCGCCGGGCGCCCGCTGGACCTGGAGGGCACCGCCCGGCCGCGGGCCGCCTCGACCTGGTTCCTCACACCGGGGGCCGGGACGGTGACGGACATCGGCGGCCTGGACGCGGCCGAGTCGGCCGAAGGCGTTACGGAGGCGTACCTCACCGTCGCGCCCGGCTCAGTCATCGGCGAGCTGCGCAGCTCCTCCGACCGCTCGGGGGCGGCCAGCGCCACCGGCGACACCCCGGACGAGGCACTGCGCCTGGCCCGGGAAGCGGTCGGCCGTTTCGAGATCACCGTCGAGCCCGCAACCGCGCCCACGTCATGACACCGGACCACACGGGACTCGGCCGCTACCGCCGACTGCTGTCCGGGCCGGGAATGGCCGGGTGCGCGGTGGCCGCACTCGCGAGCAAGCTACAGGGCTCGATGTTCACCTTGAGCCTGCTGCTCACCGTCGCGGCGACCCGCTCCTACGGCGTCGCCGGCGCCGTGGCCGCGGTATCCGCCCTCGGCGGTATCGCGGCGCCCGCCCGCGGACGGCTGCTCGACCGGCTGCCCTACGCCGCAGTGCTCTGGAGCGCCATCGCCCTCCACGCGGCCCTGGTCGCCCTGATCGTGGTCAACGAGCTGGCGCACGGGCCTGTCCTGCTCACCTTCGCCGGCGCGCTGGCCGCGAACACCGTGGCCCCGCCGGTGGGCGTGCTGAGCCGCGTCATGTGGAGGTCCGTCACCGGTGAGGAGACCCGCTCGACGGCGCTCGCGCTGGACGCGGTGCTGGCCGACGCCGGATTCATCGTGGGCCCGCTGCTGGTGGGCGCCCTCAGCTCCGTCCTCGTACCGCAAGTGGCCCTGGGCACCAGCGTCCTGACCAGCGTGCTCGCGACGGTGCTGCTGCTGCGGGCGCTGGCCGGCCGCGAACCCGCCAAGTCCGTCGGCAAGGAGCAGAACTGGAAGGGATCGCTCACCAGCGTTCCGCTGCGGATGCACCTCGGCTGCGCCCTGTTCTTCTCCGCTGCGGTCGGGGTCGTCGAGGTGAGTCTGATCTCGCACGGCGGGGAACTCCTCGGCAGCGTGTCGGTGAGCGTGCTGGCCGCCGGCAGCATCGCGGGCGGGCTGCTGATCGGCGCGCTGCCGCCGGAGCGGGCCGCCCAGGTGTCGCGGCTGCCGCGCCTGCTCGTGTACCTGGGCCTGGCCGCAACGGTCTTGGCGGTGGCGGGCACCGGCAACACGATGGTGGCCATCGCTCTCATGCTGACCGTCGGGACGGCCTTCGGGCCGTGTTTCGTCGCCGTGTACGGACTGACGGGCGATCTCGCGCCCGCAGGTACTGCGGCGGAGACCCAGGCCTGGGTGGGTGCGGCGCTACAAAGCGGCTCCGCGCTGGGCCAGGCGGCGGGCGCCTTCGCCTTCGGGCTGTGGGGGTTCAGCGCGGGGGTCGGTCTGGCCCCGGTCTTCGCTCTCCTGGCCGCGGGCCTGGGAGCGCTCACGGCCCGCCTGCCCCGACCCGTGCCGGCGCCATAGCACCGATCATGATCCGGCCCCTGAGCACCACGGAGTCCCGTTGACTGTCCTGCGTCTGTCCCCCGAGGTCGCGGCAGCCTTCCCCACCGCCCTGATCGCCCTGGTCACGGCCGAGGGCCTGCGCGGGCACGAGCCGTGGCCCCGAGAGCGATGCCGCCCTGGCGGACCTCGAGCAGTCGGTCGCCGCCGGTGACTGGTCGCCCGCGGACGAGACCGATCCTCGCATCGCCTCCTGGTACGACGCGTACCGCTCCTTCGGTACGAACCCCCGCCGCGAGCGACCCAGCGGGGACGCCCTCGGCCGCCGCCTCGCCCGCAAGGGCACGCTCCCCCCGCACTCGAGCAGCACGGCGGTCCGCTTCCTCGGCGGTGGGAACAACGTGAAGCTCTGTATGGAGCCGGTTGGAGATCGGTTCCTGTGAGCCAGGCGATCGATGGATAGTGGCCAGTTGGCTCTCCCAACTGGCGGCCATTCAGCGGAGCTCATCTGGCTATGGATGGTGACGCCGCGTGCATCGACAGGTGGCCCGGCTTCCGTTGTCACCGGGCTGGACGTAGGAACGGGTCGAGGTTCGCCGTCTGGTCCCCAGATGCCGGAGTTTCCCTGGTAGTGCCAGGCGCCGGCTTGGACCTGTTCCCATCCTCGGCGGTTGGCGTAGGCGACGAACAGACGCCAGATGCTGGCCATGGCGGGGATGAGGTGGCGGGTGGCGTCCTGGTACCGAACGCGGCTCCTGGTCGTAGGTGAGCACCGCCCGCTTGGCCTGGCTCCAGCAGGCGGTACGTGCCACGAAGTCCCGTTCAAGATCCTCGCCCGAGCAAACGAAATCACCGACCGTCAGCAGCAGCGCTTCCCTCGGGTCGGCGGCGACGCCGTCGCGGACGACGTCTTCCGCTACAACCCCCGCCTCTGCGGCCGGGCTCCGGCGGTGCGCTCTCGCTCGTACGTGTAAATCCTGGTCCGCTGGCGAACCCCTCCCCCGTCGTCGGATGGGAGATGAAGCAGAGGCGAGCCCAAAGTCCGGGCCGCGTCTACGCCGACATCCTGCGCCGTGGACGAGCTGGGCCGTAGGTGGCCGGACAGCAGACGGTCGAGGTAGGCGTCACGCCGAGCGGTAGGCCGCCGCCGTGTCGCGGGTCTCCGAGACGCGTACCGCCGACGGGCCCTGCAGCCGATCGACCCAGTGCTCGTAGGCCCACACGGCGAAGAGCTCGGCGGTCGGCCGCTCGACGACATCGTTCAGGTGCCGCCCGTGCAGAACGGCCTCGGCCCACTGCTGGAGTGCCGACTCGTCTTCGACCCACTGCTGGAGCGCCTACTCGTGCCCGCCAGCCGTGGACGCGGCCTGTCCGGAGGGAAACTTCGAATCCCAGCTCGTAGAGGTGCCGGTGGATGCTGTGCGCGGGATGCCACCGGGGCAGCACGGGCGAAGCGTGGGTCGCCTCGAAGCACAGGGTGATCTCTCGCGTGGTAACGAACACCGGATGCCCCCCTCGGCAGCATGACCTCCCGGGGGAGCGTAACGCCGTGCCCCGAAAGGTCGCCCACGCTACCGAGCATGGATCCGATCCGAAGCCGTTCCGGGGAGCACCTGCCGGATCCGCGTAGGTTGTGTCTTGGGCCGAACGAGGTATTCGCGGCCACCTCCCCGGCCGACGGTGGGAGGTGCTCCACATGATGCGGTCATGACGCGTTCACGTGAGACCGCAGACCTAGACCATGGTCAGGAGGTGATCCGTGGGGCCGTAGTCGATCTTCCAGTCGGCATAGACCCCAACGGCGCCGTCCATCCGGCATCGGAGTCCAACCGTCACCCAACGGACTGAGCCGCCGCCGACGAGCGAGAAGGCGACTGCCGTCTCGAACTCCTCGCTCCCACACGGGCAGCAGGCCTCGCCAGGGTCCAGGTCCTCCCAGAACTCCTCGCTATCCGCGATGAACGCGCGGCCGCCGCAACCAGCGCACACCCTCTCGGCTCCGCCCTCGACATCGTCAACGAGCATGAAGAACACGCGCCCGTCGCACCCGACGCAGACGGAAGGCACGATCTTCACCGGACGGCCGTCGGCGGCGTTCAGCAGAAACACCGCAAGCTCCGCAGAGACACCCTCGCCAACCTGATCATCAGCATGCACAGGCACATCGTTCCAGACGCCGGAACCAGCACCCATCCACCTTGACCAAAGAGGTAGTGCCCCCGGGGCCACGCACTGCTGCGTGGCCCCGGGGGTACGAATGAGCGCGGTGTCAGGTAGTGGTCCTGGGACCCGTAGGGATCGGGGGGCGCACTCCCGTCATTTCCTCGGCGCGCCGGCGCAGTAGTGGGGCCAGCTCCACGTACCAACCGCGGCCGACCGCCTGGAGCATTTCGGCGAGGGCGATCTGTTCGCCGATCCGGCCGGCGGGGGTGTCGAGGACGTCGGCGAACTCGGTGCGGATGCGTTCGGCGACGGTGGGGACGCGGAGGCTGTTGACGTAGAGCATGGCCGGGTCGTAGCCGACGGGGACGGCGCCCCAGCGTTCCCAGTCGAGGATGACGAGGGGGTGGTGGGTGAGGTTGGCCCACTGCAGATCGGCGTGTCCGGTGACGCGTTCGGCGATGGTCGGCGCTGGGATGCCGAGGAACTCGGGGAATACGCGGTCCGCCCAGGACTGCCGGATGGTCTCGCGGGGTGGTTCAGCGGTGCTGAGGGCGTCCAGGCTCTCCCGCAGCGTTGCCCACCAGGA
Source organism: Streptomyces sp. NPDC006512 (assembly GCF_040611935.1). NCBI lineage: Bacteria > Bacillati > Actinomycetota > Actinomycetes > Kitasatosporales > Streptomycetaceae > Streptomyces > Streptomyces sp. NPDC006512. Next base: position 35,027 of record NZ_JBEXPG010000026.1, read on the forward strand.
ATCCGGCAGCCCCGGGTCGGCGGTGAGGTCGGGAGTTTCCGGGGAGATGACGGGCTGGGCGATGTAGTCGATCAGTTCGGCCTCGAAGACGTACTCCCCTCGTTCCCACCGGTGCAGGTCGTGGAGGTGCGGGCGGGACACCTTGTCCGACACGCGTTCCTCGGCGAGCGCAATGCCCTCGTTCCTGGTGGCGGGGGTCTTGGCGGCCTCGCCGCAGTGGACACGGAGCCAGTGGCCGCCATCGGTGCGGGAGCCGATGGTCCGGCCGAGCCACCCCCATGCCAGACGCCCCGTCGGAGCGGTGCCCAGGTGCTCGGAGGCGGCGGCGAGCGCGTCCACCATGCGTGCCCTGGTGGTCTCATCGTTGGGCGAGTACATCGGTGACCCTCCTGAGCTGGCCCGGTTCGAGCGGGCAGGCGATGGCGTCCTTGGCGGCGTTCCAGTGCTGCGCAGTGCTGGCGGACAGCAGTACCACGTCCAGGCTCGGGCAGGATGCCGCAGCCAGGAGGCAGGCGGCGGCCGGGCTGATGCCGGGGCGGATGAAGTCGCTGAGTTCTGGCGTTGTCAGGTCCAGAAGTTCGCCGCCGTGCAGCGGCGAGGAGCCGAAGGTGAGCAGGCCGGCCGAGCGGGCCTGGACCAGCGGGCCCCGCCCGTCCAGGGCGAGTGCGATCGGGCGGACCATGACGAGGCTGATCGGCTGCTGGACGGCACCGAGATGGTGTTCACCCGATCCGGCGGCCTCCTTGGCCAGGCCGAGGAGTTCGGGGACGGTGAACGCATCGTGCTGGAAGCCTGACCAGGTGGCCACTCCGTATCCGGCGATGCGACCTGCGGTGGCGTACTCCTCCAGTACGGAGAAGGCCCCGCGCAGCCGCGCATGCAGCACCGAGCGGTCCTGGTGGGCGTGCTCGGGGTTGTGGACGAACACTATGTCGGCGCGGCCCAGGGCGGTGAGGGAGCGATCGGTCTGCCAGCGGGTGAAGTCGGGGCGGAGACTGTGGCCGGCGGCGGCTTCCTCGTGCGTGAGGACGCCGGCCGCCAGCGCGGCCTGACCTTCCACCTGGGTGAAGAACCCTGTCTTCGTCGCGACCATGGCGCACGTGTGGTCAGCGATCACACGGCCGATGGCCTGGTGGGCAGCGGCATAGTTGGGCGCCGTGTCCAGCCAGACCAGCCCGTCGGAGCACGCGGTGCGCGCTGCCTCCTCGACGGCGCGCACCCTGTACGTTCCGAGCCCGAGAGAGGCGGTCACCTGGTCGCCCCGATGACGGCGGCGGCCTGACCACCGACCAGAGCTGTGACGACCTCAGCGCTCTGGCCGACGGTGAGGCCGGATTCGGCGGCGAGGTCCCCGAGAGTGACCGGCTCACCGTCGGCCAAGCGGCGGAGCAGTGGGGCGGCGGGGAGGCCGAAGGTCCACTCGCGGCCGGCGCCGGAGAACGTGACCGCCTCGGCGTCCTGGTCCACCCGGGCGCGGGACACGGTGACCTGGACGGTGATCCCAGGCTGGGCTGGAACGGTGGCCAGGTGCGGCAGGGAAAGGCGCGGATGACCGGGGTGCGTGGTGTCCAGCGACCTTTCCCAGCGGTCGAGAACCGCCGGGTCCTCCAGGGCGGCCAGCACCTCCTTGCGTACGGAGGCCAGGTAGTCCATGCGCTCCTCGGGGGTGCTGAAGCGCGGGATGTCGGAGCGGACGGTGGCGCTGGTGCGCAGGTCGTCGCACAGCCACCCGAGGAACTCGGCACCGGTCTGCGTGGCCAGTCCGAAGGTGAGGTGGAGCGATGCGGTGCCCTGGTCGGCGCTCACCGCGTGCCACCAGCCGCGCGGCAGGTAGAGCAGGTCCCCGGCCGTGAGTACGATGTCCGCGATCGGCTCGCTCGTCGGAGCCTTGGGGGCCTCGACGTCGCGCCAGGCGGGGGACTGCCGGGTGGGCCCGTAGATCTTCCACCGCTTGGAGCCTTCGAGCTGGAGGACCACGACGTCATGGTCGTCCCAGTGGGTTCCGAAGCCCTCCTCGGCGGTCCACGAGGCGTAGGCGTTGACCTGGACGGGCGTGCGGAAGAACCGTTCGAGACCGACGGCGGCCTCGCGGACGGGCGGGTGCATCTGGTCGATCGCGTCGATCACCAGGGAGGCGCCGTCGGCGAGACGGGCGTGGAACTCGGCGGGCTGGGGCTGGTACCACGACACCCCGCGCCGATTCGTGCGCAGGACGGAGTACGCCGTGGCAGGTACGGCCTCGCCCGCACGCGAGAGCCGCATGCGGGGCGGCTCCAGCCGGTGCACGGCGACGATCTCGTTGAGGTCCTCCCAGGTCAGTAGCGAAGGGACGGCGGCGCCATCTGAGCGGATCACTGTGTGGGCGCGGAAACACGTCTGGGCGAGGAACATGTCCCCGCCCAGACGCTGCGCCCACGATGCGGAATCAATCACCGTGGGTCTCCTCGGTCGATCAGGTGTCGTTCATGTCCGACTTGCCACCGGTGTTGTCCGACGCCTCTTCGGCGCGCGACCGCGCCGCGTTGATCCGGCGGACACCGATCAGCAGACCACTGGCCTGCTCGGTGGGAGCGTTCTCGTTCATCCCGTACTCCTTCCTGATCCTTGACGTGTCCCGCAGGGGTTCCTGCGGGAAATCTGGGGGTAGTGCCGGGCGGGGATCCGCGGGGTCAGCGGCTGGGGTCGCCTGCGACGTCAGGGCGACCACCAGCGCGCTGGCGGACGCGACGTAGAGGAGGACGGCAGGTGCTGGCGCCAGCCCCACGGGGCCCTGGGGGTTCAGCCGCGTTCCAGGCTGGAAGGGTCCTGGACGACCCACTCCACGCCGCCGCCCTGGGGGCGGGCGAAGACCGCGTTCGCATACGAGACCCGAGTGGTCGCGTCTTCGTACTCGCCAATGAACTGGACGATGCCGCGGCGGTTCTCCAGCGGATCGAAGATCGACGTTCCTTCGCTGACCCAGCCAGGCACGGTCTGACGCTGGCGCGGACGGATCTGAGGGGCCACGGCTCTCTCCTTGCTCTCGGGCAGGCGCTTCGCTCCGGGGACGCAGCCAGCCGAGGTGCGACATGGGGTAGGGACCTGAGGCCCGCTGCGAGGGGGAGGCCGCCCTTCCCGGGCGGCTGTCACCAGTCAACTGCCGTACGCGTTTGGACGGATGGGCCAGAAGGCATGGCCATTCCGGGGACATGGCCAGCTTTTACGGCCAGGCTGGGATCCGGGCTCTGCGGACGGTCGAGGGATGGCGATGATGACCACGAACGAGGGCGACGGCGTGGAACCGATCGGGCCGCTGCTGCGGCGCCTGCGGATGGCCGGCGGGCGCACGCAAGAAGGGCTGGCGGCTGATCTCTCCGCCCGACGGGGGTACCCGCTGGAGCAGGGAGCGGTGTCCCGGTGGGAGACCCACGAGCGGCTGCCGGATCCGGCTTCGCGGGCGCTGCTGGCTGCGGAGTTCGGCGTACCGGAGGAGGAACTACGCCGGGCCGTGGCTGTCGCACGGCGCCTTCGCCGACAAGAGCACAGGAACCAGACCGACCAGGAGAACGATGTGTTCGACCGCCGCGGATTCATGTCGGTCTCGGCCGGCGCCGGGATCGCCGTCATACAGCCCTCTTCGCTGCTCTCGTCGGGACGGAGGATCGGGGCTGATGTCCCAAGACAGTTGAGCCAGCGCACCGCCCGACTCCGGCGCCTGGACGATTTCGTGGGTGGCGGAGACACCTACCAGATGTACGCCCGGGAACTGGAGGCCACGACCCGGCTGACCGACGAGGGCGTCTACAGCGAGGCGACCGGCCAGGCACTGCGCGGCATCATCGCCGAACAGGCCCAGCTCGCCGGCTGGGCGGCCTACGACGCGGGGCAATACAACGACGCCCGCGGGCACTACATGACCGCCTTAGCCGCGTCACGCGCCGCCGAGGACAGCTCCCTGGAAGGCAACTCGCTGGCCTTCCTGGCGTACCTGGAGTGGACGGTGGGCGGCGGCTCCGGGATCAGGTTCGCGACAGCCGCGTACGAGGCACTCGGGTCGGGGACGGCACCCGTCGTGCGGGCATTGCTGGCGGACCGGCTGGCATGGCAGCAAGCCACCTCGGGAAACGCTCGGGAGGCGGACTACGCCTTGGGCATCGCAGAGGAGGCCATCCGCGAGCACACCGACGAGCCGGGTCCGGACTGGGCGTACTGGGTGGACAGCGACGAGATCGCGATCATGACGGGCAGATGCTGGGCAGAGCTGCACCGGCCGCTGCGGGCGATCCCGGCCCTGGAGGACGCCTTGGGGCGGTACGACGACTCCCGGTCCCGTGACAAGGCGCTGTACCTGACATGGCTGGCTGCGGCCTACCTGGACGCCGGAGAGGTCGAGCACGCAGCCGCGATCACGGCCCGGGTGTTCGACCTCTCCGAGGGCCTCGCATCGATCCGACCGATGGGTCGGGCCCGCCTGATGGTCAAGCGGCTGGAGCCCCACCGCTCCCTCGCCCCGGTGGGTGCGTTGCTGGAACGCGCGAAGGGCTAGCGGGTAGCGCGGGTGATCCACTCCAGGTACTCGGCGCGGCCGGCGTCGATCGCGAACGCGATCACCTCAGGCGAGTCATACGGGTGGTTGTCCACCAGGTGCTTCTCCAGGGCCTCGCGCCGGTCGCCGGCCGTACGGAAGGTCACCTGGAACTCCGTGCCTGCGGAGACCTCTCCGAGATGCCGGTACGTCGTCTCGATCGGTCCGGTCACCTGCCCGGAGGCCGCCAGATTCGCCTCCACCGCCGAGCGCGACAGCCTCCGCGCGGCATCCTGATTGTCCACGGTCGTGATCACGATCAAGAAGTCAGCCATGGGGGCAACGTACCTGGCCTGACGTCATGTTGGCCCTGCAGAGGTCATCGATTCCGGCGAGATCGACGCGAACCCGCTCACACAGACCCGCAACGATCGTCGCGGATGGCCTTGGGATCCCAACTGCCGGGCAATCCGCTCTCCCGATGGTTGAGCGGCCTCGCTCTACTCAGAAAGAATACCGGGCGCCCCGCACGAACACGGTGGCGGCGAAGCGGTAGGCGCGGGCGGCCGCTACGCCGCTGAGCTCCTTGAACCGCTGTGCCAGATGGCGACGCACCGCCCAGGGCATGCCAAGGCGCCAGATCATCCGCTGCCGCGAACGCTGCGTCGCCCGGGAGCTCTACTGGCACATCCGACCTCAGGCTGCCACAACGGCGCTTCCCGCTGCTTGACGAACCACAGGGGCATCATGAACGTCCACAAAGACCGCCGGCTGAGGGCTTTCATTGACGCGCGACTGGATCACCGCCTACCACCTGCCGCCGCCGTACGCACCCGGCCCCAACCCGGTGGAAGGCATCTGGTCGGTCCTGCACCGACCCCGTCCACCTCATCCGCCGGCTGCGACACCGCCTCCGCCGGTTCCGGTAGCGCAGCGACCTCATCGAGGGATGCCTTACCGGAACCGGACTCACACTCGCGACACCACGACTACGAGGTCAGTACCTGCGACGAGGTCGCCAGCTACCTCGTCGCTTCGTGCGGGGTGGTTCCCGTCCGTGATCCGAAGCGCCAGAGAGAGCGGTGCCGGGGAGGGCGGGACGCTTGGCTAGGGTGAACACGCGTGCGGGAGTTGACTGACCGACGGCTTCCCGGCGTGTCATCGAAGGAGCGTCACCAGCTGTGCAGAAGATCAAGGCCGCCATCCTCGCGTTCGCCGCCGTGGCCGGACTCGCCGTCGCCGCCGCGCCGGCCCAGGCCGCCCCGTGCAGTACCGGCGGCGCCCAGTACATCTGCGAGTACGGCGTCACCAACCACGCGCTTCCGGGGGACCAGCGGGAACAGTTCCTGGTCGGCACCGATTACGCAGTGTGGACCCGCTGGACCACCAATGGGCAGTGGTCCGGCTGGTACTCCCTCGGGGGAACCGTCTGGAGCAAGATCAGCATCAGGGAGCAGACCGACATCGGCCCCCACGCCATCTGGATCTACGCCAAGGGCTCCAACACCCAGACCTGGGGTCGGCTCCGCACCGCTCCCGGCGCGAACTGGAGTGGATGGGACTGCCTCAGCTGCGCCGACCGCTGAGTCCTGGCCCGTCGCGGATTCGACTGCGTTCGACCCTTGCGAATGGCCCCGGGCGGGATGCGTTCCGCCCGGGCCGTCCGTCGTGGCTGCCGGGCACAGCAGCGCCGCGCCGGATGCGTGGTGTGGTGTCCTGGGACCGGCCGCTGACGCTGTGGGACGCGGAGGGGATGACGTGCCGCGCCGCCGTACCGTGCTCGGCCCGGGCCTCGGACATCGGTGGGGCAAGCGAGGACGCTGAGCTTGCCGGAGCGGCCCACAGTGACCTCGGTGGGGGCGCGGACCAAAAGGCGCGGGCAGGTCTCGGTCCTAACGGCCGCCGGCCGTCGGCGCGGTCGTCGGGTGCCACTCGCGGCGGAGGAGACCGAAAACCCAGGAGTCGGAGACGTCGCCGTTGACGACGCAGTCCTCGCGGAGGGTGCCTTCGCGAACGAAGCCGAGCTTCTCCAAGACCCGGGCGGACGCCACGTTGCGGGTGTCTGTCTCGGCCTGGACCCGGTTCAGGTCCAGGGTGTCAAACGCCCACCGCAGGACGGCGTGAGCGGTCTCCGTGGCATAGCCGCGGCCCCAGGCGGCGGCGTCGAAGGCGTAGCCCAGGGACGCACTGCGGAAGTCCGGGTTCCAGCTGGTCAGGCCGCACCAACCGATGAACGCGCCGTCGGAGCAGCGGTCGACGGCCACCCGCGCTCCCGTGCCTTCCTCCTCGATCGTCTGGCAGGTCGCGATGAAGCGCTGAGCGCGGGCCCGGTCGGTCCACGGCGGGGAATCCCAGTAGCGCAGCACGTCAGCGCTGCTGTGCAGCGCGTAGAGCGGCACCGCGTCGGCGTCGGTGAACGGCCGCAGTCGCAGGCGGGCGGTGTGCAGCTCGGGGGTGCGCAACGTCATGCGGAGCATCCTGCCGCGTCACGCTCACCCCCGACCATCCGTTTATCCGGACGGTCGGGGCGCGTACGTTCCCGGTAACGCCGGACGCGCCGCATGGGCGGTGAGTCCGCGGTACCGTCCGGCATGGCGAGCGGACGGCGGCCGTACTGGCGCGCCCTCGGGACGCCGACCAGACCCCGCAGCCGCAGGTGGGGACCGTGGTGGTGACCGAGGGGCGACGGCACGGCGTTGTCCCGGCATGGACATGGACGACGAAGCCCGCCCTGCCCTGTCCGTAGAAGCTGCTGGCGCCCTCCCCTGTACGAACGGGGGATGCCGCAGGTTTCGCGAAGGCCGGAGCCTCTGCCCTGACCACGCCCGGCACCTGTCGGACGTCCAACTACGCCGCATTGACCGGACGGCCATACGTCAACTCAACCAGGGTGAGGTCCGTTTAGGATCTTACTGATGATTCATCACATGGGGGAGGAAGCATGCGCCATACATGGCGGGTGTGTTCAATGGTTATGTCTGCAGGCCTGACTCTGTGCCTGGCAACGGCGTGCGGCGGTGCTGATCAGCCGGTTACCGACCAGCCCAAGAAGGAGGCCGCGCCGGGGCCGACCACGCCACCGGTCCCGACGGCCTCGAAGTCCTACGATCCGCCGCTGAAGTTCGGGGCGAAGACGAGTGATCCCATAGCCGGCGGATTCAGCAAGGGGAAATGGGCGGTACGCCTCGACGGCACGACCGCGTACGCGTCCTCGGCGGGCGAGGTGAAGGCCGTCGGCGCGCTCGACAGCAAAGAGCGGTGGAGCATCAAGCCGCAGGGCCAGCCGGAGCAGGACTCCTCCTACGGTACGGGCCCTGTGGCCAGGCCGACCCTCGTGCAGATCGACGGAAAGGCCGCAGTGCTGGCCGCCTTCGCCGTGGTCGTGCCGGGCTCGGGCACCACACCCAGCCGGGCCGCCATCGAAATCACGGCGGTCACCGCCGAGTCCGGTACCCGGCTGTGGACCGCCACGGTCGACAAGCCCGACCGCCAAAGCGGTGGGGTCGTACTGATCGGTTCCGACGGTACGACCGCGGTCGTCCGCGTCGGTGGCTCGACCACCATCGGAATCTCCCTGACCACGCGGCAGACCGTCTGGACGGCCAAGGGATTCTACGGCGAGATCGTCGACCGTGGCATCGTGGTCGGACGCGGTGAGGGCACCAAGGTGACCGGGTTGGCGATCACCGACGGGAAGGAGGCCTGGACGAACCGGGAGAGCGCGCTGGAACTGAATTCGGTCGGCGCGGGCCTGTTCACGGCGAATCTGAGCGGAATCTCGACCCGCCCCCAGAACAGCGCGGCGCTGCTGGACGTATCCACTGGCCGGCCGCCGGCCGGCATGGACGAAAAGGCACTGGGCGAACCGACAGATCTTTCCTGCCTGCACGACCAGCGCTCGACGATAGTGTGCACGGCCGACAAGGGGGTGTTCGCACTCGACGCCACAACATTCAAGGAACTCTGGACCATCGACCGCAAGGACAAGTCCCGGCTCCTACCCGAGGTGACCACGGCCTGGCACGGCGCCGTGTACGCAGCGACCACCAACGGCACGGTCGTACTCGACGCCCTCACCGGTAAGGACAAGGCCACGGACCCCGGCCTCGCCCCCACCGAGGTCAACGGCTACGTCGGTCTCTCAGGTACGAACCCCAGAAACCTGAACACGACCGGCGAAATCACGGCCCACCCCGCCGTCGGCTAGTGACCTGAGTCAGAGATTCCTAGGCAGTAGGCGGCGACTTCGTCGAGGTTCTCGTCGGCGCTCTTCGTCCGGACGAAGGGCCTGTGCTGATCGTTCCAGTCGGTCGGCCAGGCTCGGACATCGCGTTCGAGGGCATGGACGGAGCGGTGGACTCCGCGTTTTGAGCTCTCTCTCTTTCTTCTGCGTGAGCTCGGCCCACCACCGCTCCACCAGGTTCAGCCATGACGCACTGGTCGGCGTGAAGTGCAGGTGGTAGCGCGGGTGCGTCTTCCGCCGGCTTCGCCCGGAGCCCTCCCGGTACTCGGCCGCGTCGGCCACGTAAACCTCCGGCTCGGCTCCGTCCGCCCATGAGCTCAGGAATCCGGTCCGTGCCGGCTTGCCCTTGGTGAGCACGTACTTCTCCCGCACCCGTTCGCCGTGGGCCGACCGGCCAACCGCACCATGTCGGTCGGGCCCGACCCGGGGGGCCTTATCCGGCGTCACAGAAACCAGGAATTACACCCGAAGCGGTGAGACGGCGCCGCTCCCCTCGCGGGCCCTTCCGCGCCACACGCCCAGCGGCCGCACCCAACAGGCGACGCCCCCGCCCGGCTGGTGCCGCCGGGGTCGTCCCTGCGAGGGCGGACCCTCTACGGTCAGCTCCCCAGTTCGGTGGCCGCCGGCTGGCTGCACAGCCGGCGCGAAACGACGAAGGAACGACTCCGTCGAGGCGGAGCCGGCGACCGCCCCCACTTCTTCACCCTGAGCTCAGCGGCCCGCCTGGTCCCGGTACATGACGTGCTGAACAGCCCTCTGGGACCGGGGAAATGGGCAGCGCACCGGGACAGGGGATGTGACACGGCTGCGGGATCCGGCCATGAAACCCCAGATCGGAGCGACGTGTGAGGACACGGCTTTCGGGGACCCACACCGGCGACCCGGGGCAGGAATCCCGGGCTGCCCCGGCCCGCGGATTCAGGCCTGGGGCGGATACGGGAACTCGGTGGCGTCGCCGAAGAAATAGTCGTACGCCTTCTCGAGAAACGCGTACAGGTCGTCCTCGCTGCAGAAATCGAGACTCCCCTGCGTGATGTCCTCCCACTCGACGAGCGACATCTCCCGCGTGCGAATCACCTTGGCGAATCCGTCACGCTGGTCTGCGACGGTCTTCGAGAAGGGGCCAGGGTTGGCGAGACTCCCCTGGATCCCCTTCTTGAGGTCTTCCGGCTCATTCATGTAGTCGGGGCCGAAGGCGCTGCCGATGAAGGACTTCGTCTTCGCGTCCATGCGCTTCTCCTAGGCGTGTCGTCCCGGCTCGGGACTGGGGTACATCGTCTTGAGGTCGCCCGTGCTCGGGTCGTAGACGGCGAAGGTGTCGCCGTCCTGGAAGTCCACGGGAAGGCGTTTCACAGAATCGTCTGTGGCCTTCGGGTCACCGGGATCCACGTAGTAGTTGGCTCCAGGGGGGCTCGATGTCCTCCGACCGGACCTCCACCGTCCGCGTCTACCGCTCGCCCACGGCACCCCTCAAACACCGCACCGTGCCGCCGGCCACGGCCAGGACCGCCGCGATCCGACGATGCCGCAGCACGCACGGCGAACGGACCCGATGGACGCCCGGCTGGGGCCGTACCGAGTCGTTTCGTTCGTGGGTGCTCAGAAGATGGTCGTGCCGGTGATGATGACGGCGAGAACGACAAGGCAGAACAGGGTGAGGGAGATCCGGCCGGTGAGAGCCCGATACCGCTTCGCGTACCGTGCCTCGTGCCGGGCTATGTCTGCTTCCACACGCGGGTCCGGCGCCCAGCCGGGCGCCCGTCGCTCCTCCAGGAGGGCGCGCAGGGCCGCCGTTTCATGTGAAAGTCGCTCTTCACCGAGTTCGGTGGTGTCCAGGTTCGGCAGAAGCACGCGTCGGCCGTCCGAACGGTAGGCGTAGACGACCCTCTCCGGGGTCGCACGCTCCCCCACCGGGGGCGAGGGCGGAGCGACGGTACGGATGTCGTAGATGTCGGCCCAGCCGAAGCGGCGTGTGCGCATGCCCGCCCGGAGGGAGATGCCGTCGGCGTCGACGTTGGTGAAGGTCCGCGGTGCGGCGCCCAGAGCCCAGAGGAAACCAGCCGCGCAGGCGACGGTGGTCGTTATCTGCAGCCAGAGGGGAAAGGACTCGTTCCAGGTATGCAGGAGGAAAGCGGCGATCGGTAGGCCCGCTACCCACACGACTGTGAACGTCTTCTTGGTCGTGGTTCGATAGCGGCGTGGCAGTGGTCCTTCGTGCACGGTCTCCCCCTGAAAAGCCGAGATGGATCTTGAGCTGCTACATGATCGCAGCCGCCTACCGGGGGCATACGAGGAGGTGGTCGTAGACCGCTCGCTCGCCACGGCCGGGGCCCATGGGACTGACGGTGGTCGGGTGGTGGTGGCATCGGGAGCGTCCCGCCCACGAAACACCCACCACGGGAGCCACAACTCACCGCGTCAGCGGCAGCGGCAGCGGCAGCGGCAGCGGCAGCGCCGGCGGCATCCCGTCGTGGCCGGCGCTCGCGGTGTGCAGCCCCACCGATGCCCCGGACCGACCGATCGAGCCTTCAGGTGCGCTCCACCACCAAACCCGTACAGCCGGCGGTGTGGCACGGCGAGGGGTCGGTGACCACGCACAGGGGCGCGGCCTGGTGAAGCCGCCCTACGGCCCCTGATACGACGGCCGGGCACCGCCATCTGTCCGTCGGCGCGGTCTTCGGCAGTGGCCAGGGCGACACGGCATTGCCGGTCTGGTCCGACGGGGTCGCGGCGGCCGGAGACACCTCAGGCTTCGCCGTCCGCGGCGGCCGCACGTACACGGTCACCGAGCAGGGACAGCTGCTGTAGCACAGCGGAGCCACTGGCTCAGCCTCAGAACGCACGGGCGTTCGAACAGCTAGTTGGTCTAAGCCGGCGTGCACGCCGGCTGCCTGCCCGTGAGGCTGAAGCGTCATCTTCGGGCTAGGGAGAAACATGCCTCAGGAGCAGTGCGAGGCGGCCAAGGCCGACCTCGAGCGAGCACAGCAGCTAAAGATTCGTCTTCACAGGGAGTGGGACGAGGCCAGGGAACGGCTTGCCGAGTTGCAGGCGGCACTGCCCCCGGACCCCAAGGAGATCGCAGCCCAAGAGATCGCGGTCGAAAACGCCCGGAAGAGGTTCAGGGCGGCGGAGGAGAAGGTCACAGAATGCAGAGATCGGGTGGATACCTTCTGCGGTGACCACCTGTAGCCCACAGCACGGGCAAGCCGTAAGGGCGGCCGACCGTGCCGGCGCCCTGGGCCGCGGGCGTCGTCCTTGGACGTGTGGGCAGCCGTTTCCTCAGGAACGGCGATCTCCCTCTGCGCGGGGTGTTCCGGCCTGCCTCTGCGACAAGGCGATGCGACGCCGGGCGAGATCGACATCAATGATCTTCGCCGTGAGGGCGTCGCCGACCGCGACGACAACCGGGGTCGCTTCATCCAGCTCGCTGGTGTGCACGAGCCCTTCGAAGCCGTCCTCTCGGTCTTCGATGCGGACGAAGACGCCGAACGGGAGGATCTTGGTGACCTGTCCGGTGACGACCTGTCCAAGCCGCTGCGCGACCTGCGGCCACGGGTCCTCCTGCACCGCTCGCAGCGACAGCGGTACCCGTTCCCAGACCATGTCGACGTCGAGGACTTCGGCGGTGATCTCCTGGCCGATGCTGACGACGTCGGATGGGTGGCTGAAGGGACGCCAGGACAGCTCCGGAATGTTGATCATCGCGGTGAAACCACCGATGTCCACGAAGGTGACGCCGAAGCTGGCGATGGAGGTCACCGTGCCGGTGACAACCTGACCGCGCCGCAGAGTCTTCAGGAAGACCCAGTCCCGGTCGCTGGGTGTCGGCTCGGTCTGCCAGCGAGCGCGGAGAACCCCGTCGCTGTCGGGCAGTACGGCGGTGAACAGCGGGAGATCTTCACCGGCGTACATGGATACGACGCCGGCAGCACGCGCGTCGGCGAGCTGGGAGGTCACCGCCTCGAACTGGGTGTCGTCCACGACCGTGCTGGTGATCTGCCCGTCCTGGTCCTCCCAGATGATCTCCACCAGGCCTTCATCGGGCAGGGCGGCCACGGCCGTGTCGATGTCGGTGAGCAGGTCCGGCCAGACCGCCAGCTGGGAGCGCGGGGCCAGTCGGGATCGGACGGTCTCGATGGTGTCGCTGCTCAGGCGGTGCCACCGGGATGCGTTGTCGGCGAAGGCCTCCTGCAGGAACACGGCGCGGTGGGCGCTGACGGTCCAGTCCAGGCGGGCCCAGAAGTCGGCGTCGGCCGGACGCTGCACGTACGCGGGGTCGTCGGGGGTGAAGTCGTACGGCGATGCGTCCAGGCGTTCCGGGAACAGGCCGAGCGCGCGGGTGCGGGTCAGCGCGGCTTCGCAGGGTCGGCTGCTGCCGAGGTAGAGGTATTGGTCCCAGCCGACGTGCACCGTGAACGCTCCCTCCGCCTCCAGGCGGCACCAGGCGCCGTTGTCGCGGAGCATGGCCCGGACGAGTTCCAGGCCGACGTCGATCGGCACCAGTGCGCCGTCGTGGAACCCGGCGTGGTCGGCGGGAAAGAGGCCGGCCAGGCCGTGGCCGTCGATCGGTGGTTCCAGGCCGAAGTGGACGAAGCCTGCGAGTTGCGGCTCGCGGATGGCCAGCTGGTCGACGCCGGTGTCCTCGGCGAAGGCGGCAACGGCCTGCAGGTAGGCGGCTTCAACCGGCCCGTGGTCACTGGTCGCGGGCTCAGTACCCGCGTAGTGGCCGTTCTGGTCGCGGTCGGCGGGGTCGTACTTCGTGACCTGGTAGACGTAGGGCAGCACGTCACTGCCCGCCGGGCTTCGACAGCGCGGGTGCGTTCTCGTGGCGCTCAATGACGCGGTAAACGGTGGCGCGGCTGACAGAGAAGAGCTCGGCAAGGCCGGCGATGGTGTGCTCGCCGGACTGGTGCTGCTTGACCAAGTCGGCCTGCCGGCGGGCGGTGAGCTTGGGCTGCTTCCCCTTGAGCTTGCTCTTGGCCCGCGCCACTGCCACGCCTTCGCGGGTACGCATGCGCGGAAGGTCGACGTCGAACTCGGCGAAGGTGGCCAGGATGCCGAAGGACATCTTGCCCATCGGGTCGGCGGGGTCGTAGAGGGTGCCGCCGAGCGAGAGCTTGCCCCTGCGGGCGGTAAGGGAGTCTCCGATGTCGCGGGCGTCGGGCACCGAGCGTGCGAGGCGGTCGAGCTCGGGGACGACGAGGGTGTCGCCGGCACGCACCGCCGCCAAGGCCTGGGCCAGGCCGGGCCTGTCGCGATCGGTTCCGGTCAATCCGTGGTGGTCCACGTGGATCCCGTCCTCCGGAACGTCCAGGCTGAGGAGGATCTCGCGCTGGGCGGTGAGATCCTCCTTGTCCAGACTGCATCTCGCGTAGCCGAAGCGTTCACTCATGCCCGGAGCGTACGGTGAGTGCCCGCTGACCAAACAGTTCACCGGACGACCCCCTGAATGAGACCGCCGCTTGCACGACCACGTGAAGGGCCGGATCCTGCAGTGCGGCGACAGCGGCGGACTCCACGTCGACCGCGGTGAGTGATGCGGGTATCTTGATCGCCGGCTTGCCGCCCTTGATGCCTCGCATCGGGTTGGCGAGTCGATCGCGGCGACCAGGACGGTGGCCTCGAAGCGGTCGTCCTCGACGCCGACTACGACGCGCCCCGCCTTGCCCACCTCCTCAGCGATCTGCCGGTCGAAGTGCTGGGCCGGCTGCGCTCGGACCGGTGCATGCGCAAGCCGGTCCCGGTGCCGTGGATCGACCACAAGGGCCCCTTGCCGGTCATCGAAGGCACGGTGATCCGGTTGGCGGTCGCGAAACTGCCCAGCGGTGGGGTGAACAAGCCTGTGTGGCTGTGGCGGTCCCGGACCGGTGCCCGCCCCGAGGACCTGGATCCGTGCCGGCAAGCATTCCTGCGACGGTTCGACGTGGAGCACACCTTCCGCTTCCTCAAGCAAACTCTCGGGTAGACCCGGCCCAGGCTCCGGAACTCCGGCGCGGCCGACCGCTGGACCTGGCTCGTCCTGGCCGCACATGCCCAACTCCGCCTCGCCCGCCCTCTCGCACGGGATCTGCGCCGACCATGGGAGCGACCAGCGGAACCGGACAGCCTCACCCCCGCCCGGGTCCGCCGCGGGTTCGGGAATCTGCACGCGAAGACGGGCACGCCGGCCGGTGCACCGAAACCCACACGGCCCGGCCCCGGCCGCCCGCTCGGCTCGAAGAACAGGCGGCCCGCCACCCGCTACGACGTCGGGCGGCTCTTCGCCACCGGTGAGTCCTACACCCGACCCGCACATCACACGAAGGGGGACGAGGCCCCGGCGAACTGGATGAACAGCAAGAACGGCAGACTAGGGCTCATGGACTCAGGACTTGCCGCATTGCTGGGCGCCGCCGTCGGCTCCGCCACCACCCTCGGGGCCGCAATCGTCAACGGCCGTGCTCAGGCACGGTCCCAGCACGCGCAATGGAGTCGCCAGCATCGCCGCGACGCATACGCCGGCTACCTCAGCGCTCTCCATGACCGCGACATCGCCATGGACGCCGTCCTTGACGCGCTGCGTGCAGACCAACCCGATCTGCCCGACATCGACGAGAAGACAGGCCGCTTCATCACCCTGGCCCGCGAGGTCCACCGCGCCTGCGAAATCGTGATCCTCGAAGGGCCGGCACCTCTCGCGGAAGTCGCGGAACGCGTCACCGTCGCCTCCGCCGACCTCTCACACGTCATGCGACGGATAGCCGAGAACGCCCACGCGGGCAACACCACCCACAAGGCCGAAGACCTCGCCCTTGCCGCCGAACGAGAGCGGACCCTCTACGAAGCCGTCAAGGACTTCCGCCTCGCGGCCCGCAGTACTATCGGCAAAACCAACTGATCCAGGGACTCCGAGCCCCGGCCCCCGGACCGTTGGGAGATTGAGGCGTTGTTCAGCCTGAAACGTTGAACGTCAAGCTAACCGGAAGCCTGGGCAAGCCCCGTAATGGAGGGCTTGCCCAGGCTCACCTGAGGCTTGCCCAGTGCTGAGTCCGCCCACAGCGGCCGGACCTCGGCGCTCCTACCGCAGTGCGCGCAGTGTCCAGAGCGTGCGACGCCGGGCGCGCCGCTGGATTCGTCGGCGTCGAGCGGGAGCCTTGTCGAACCGGTCAGCTGGTCATCGTGCAGGGCCAGGTCCTGACGGTTGCCGACCATGGACCTCCGGGGCGATACCCGGGCCAAGAGACCGGCAGTCCCAGGGATACGGCCAGAGCGTCCCGCCGAACCGACGCAGCGGCCGAGCGAGCCGTCGAGGTCCTCCGCACCTTCTGAGTCGCTCTCATGTAAGACGTGTATGCAGGCTGCTCGGGAATCTGGCATTCTGTGCCAGCCCCTGCCACATCGCGCCGCACCGCATGACCTGGGGACGACCCTCCTTTCCCAAGGACACCCCGTCATGTCTGGATACCCTCAGCAGCCTTACGGTCAGCCCCAGCAGCCCCACGGACAGCCGCCCCAGGGCCAGTCCCCCTACGGGCAGTACCCGCCGCAATACCACCAGCCGTACGGGCAGCCGCCGCAGCAGCCCTTCCAGGTCCACGTCGCGAACCAGCACACCCGCACCGTCCACGGCGTCGGCTGCCTCGGAAAGATCGGCTGGTACGTCCTCATCGTCATGACCTGCGGGCTCGCATGGCCCTTCTACTCCCGGGCGAAGCGCACCAGCCGCCACTACTGACCGCCCCCGTCGGGGCGGCCGCCCTCCCCCGACCGCTGCGCCTCATCGCGGTAGACCGCCGGGTCGGTGCTGATATCGGCCGCCAGTTCCTTCCCTTGGCGACCAGGCCTTCGACACCTGACACAGTCGAACGCTGAAGAACGCCCGGGCTCTTCGCGGCGAGCACGATGGCGGTGCGGCCGCCGCAGGCGCCGGCCGGCCCGGCACTGGAGGCCTTCGAAGGACAGTCAGCCGATTGCAGTGGGCAGCCGCAGGACCCTGCGAGCGGTGTCGATCGCCCCTCCGGACCGCGGTCCGGGGGTCGGTGGCCGTCCGGCCCGCGCGCGGATTGCCCGCGGGCCGGAACCACCGTCAGGAGCCGCCCGTTGATCGCGGGCTGACGATCACCGCTGAGGGGGGTCCATTTGGGAATCGCCCAGCTGCAGAATTGTGCCCTGC
The DNA here is from genome assembly GCF_040611935.1 of Streptomyces sp. NPDC006512. Taxonomy (NCBI): domain Bacteria; kingdom Bacillati; phylum Actinomycetota; class Actinomycetes; order Kitasatosporales; family Streptomycetaceae; genus Streptomyces; species Streptomyces sp. NPDC006512. Next base: position 51,926 of record NZ_JBEXPG010000026.1, read on the forward strand.
CCCCGTTACAAGAAGGTCAACCCAGCTCAGCCACGTCAGAGCTAGCCGGCTTCGGGGGCCTCTGGTGACCGCACTCCAGCCGGGTTCCGTTGGCGTCAGTCACTGTGTACTCCAGGACAATCTTGGTCGGATCGCCGTCTTCATAGGGCCACACCGTGACGCCTCCCTCCCATACAACGGTGGAGAACCAGACATCGATCCCCTCGGCTTCGGGCGCGACCGTGAAGACCTCACCGGGCTTCAGGTAGAAGTCCTCACCGTACGGCTCGATGAAGAGGCAGAGATCGCCATTGCCTGCGTTCTCCACAGGCAGCCTGCTGCGTCCCACTCGTCCCCCCAAGACCGCCACACCGATGCGCCGCTCCACAGTATCCGCCTGCTTCGCCCCCGGCCGGGCTCACGCAGCCCCGCCCCTCGAAGTCCTTCGCGGGACAGCCCTAAGCTCATGCTGGCCGCCCTCAGCGACTTGGCTTGCCAGTGGGCGTGTTCTCAATACTCACAGGCCCATCGCCACTGGTGGTCGCATGATGCATCCCTGAGGCCGGCGCCCGGCCGTTCAGACACCTAGACGGATCCGATGGCATCCGCGGCCGCGTCTTCACCAGCAGGGCCGAGGCGGATCTCGCGCTGTTGCAGTACATCGACGGGTTCTACAACCCCCGCCGTATCCAGAAACGACTCGGCTACCTCGGCCCGATCGAGTACGAGGGGAAGCAAACGGGGGAACCTCAGCCGTGCGCCCGTCCAGTAGGGCTCTGTGAGCTGGTCTTGGGCCTTAGAGATGCTTCCTCATGACTCCAGGTGTACGGACCCGGGTGCTTCGTGAACGTTTGGCACATCAAGGCCCCTTACAACAGGCCTCCCAAGGCGAACCCCAGCCCCATCGCGACGAACAGCGCGCCCATTGCGCAAAACAGCCACCAAAAGGCGGTGCCCTCGGCCGGGATCGTCCAGCGTGACGGGTCTGCCCGGTCGTAGCGGACCTCGACGCGGGCACCGACGGGAAGGGTCCTGTCCTTGGGGCGAGCGATGTTCGTCCGGGTTTCCATTGCGCGGCCGTCGCCCGTGCTCCACGTGATGACCGGGTAGTACACGGTGGTTCCGACGCTCCGGCTGGTGCTGCCCGTTTCCGAAGCCGGCGCGATCCGGGTCTCCTCAAGACGGGTCACCACGCCCCGCGCAGTGCCGCCCTCCCTCAGCAGGAACCGGACGCGTCGGATCTTGAGGGAGGCGACGACTCCGATGGCCGACCCCGCGGCGGTGAACACCGAGGCGAAGAGCAAGAGGATCTGGGAAGCGGACACGGGGTCGTCTCGATTCTGGAGCCGGAGAACTCCTGACAGCATGCCAGTGCGGCGATCTCCCCTCCCCAAGGGCGCCTGGCCGGGACCGCCCTCTGCGGAGCCGCCGACGGTCTCCTCCCGGAGGAGGACGCCGGACCGGACCGCAGGTCCAGGACCAGGCGTGGACGGGACCGGGGTCCTCGTGCCCTTGGGCGATGTGCCGTACCAGGGCGGGTTCCTAGCCTCGGGGCATGCGATCACACGAAGCGGACGACGCCCAAGGAGACCCCGTGACCAAGGTCAGCCCCGCCGCGCGCCGCGCCTTGGCCGTGGGCCTCACCCTCGCCGCCTGCCTCACGTCCTCCCCCGTCCTGGCCACGGCCGCCGAGACCCCAGCCCAGGGCGGCTCCGGGGCCGGACTGGACCGGTACTACCGTCAGCACCTCGGCTGGGGCAGCTGCATCAAGGGCCCCGACGACACCACGGGCCGCGATCTGGACCAGGCGGGCGTGCAGTGCGCGGACGTGACCGTGCCCCTGGACTACGCCGACCCCGGGGGGCGCACGATCACCGTGGCGGTCTCCCGGCTCAAGGCCACCGACACCCGGCACCGCATCGGCGCGATCCTCCTCAACAACGGCGGCCCGGGCGGTCCCGCGCTCCAGTCCCCGCCGCAGGCCCGCGCGTCGATGAAGGAGGTCGGCGCGCGCTACGACATCGTCGGCTTCGACCCGCGGTTCATCGGGCGCAGCACCCCGCTGGACTGCGGCCTGCCCGTCGGCATGACCTGGCTGTCCGCCGGCGCCGGCCGGGCGGGTTTCGACCGCCAGGTCGCCCTGCAGAAGAGCCTGGCCGACAAGTGCCGGGCCACCGACGCCGCGGTGCTCCCGCACATCACCACCCGCAACACGGCCCGCGACATGGACGTCATCCGCGGCACGCTCGGCGAGCGGAAGATCTCCTTCCTGGGCTACTCGTACGGCACTTACCTGGGCACGGTCTACACGCAGATGTTCCCCGGCCGTCACGACCGGATGGTGCTGGACGGGGCGATCAACCCGAGCGACTACCGCCCGCGGCTGTTGAAGGGCACCGAGCGCGAGAACGAGAAGGCGCTGTCCGACTGGGCCGCGTGGGCCGCGGAGCACCACGGCACCTACGGCCTCGGCCGCAGCCGCGCCGAGGTGCTCGCCGCCGTCGGCCGCGTCGTCGCGGCGGCCGCGCGCGGTCCGCTGACCATCGGCGCGGGCGCCGATGCCTTCCGGATCGACGACAGCCAGGTGCCGCTCCTCCTCTTCTCGGGCATCGCGGACGACACCGCCCCGGCGCGGGCGTCGTTCGGCGAGCTGCTTTCCGTACTGGCCGAAGCCGCGAAGGGCCGCCCGACGACGGTGCCGCCGATGCTCGTCCCGGAGCTCCGGTACGTGCTGCGCGGTGAGGGCGAGCCCACCGGCGCGCAGTCCGCCGTCATCTGCGGGGACGTGCCCGCCCCGCGCGATCCCGAGTTCTACTGGCGGGACATCGAGCGCAACCGCACCGCGCACCCGCTGTTCGGCGCTCTGACCAACAACATCAACCCGTGCGCCTTCTGGGACTCGCCGCGCGAAGAGCCCACCCGGGTGCGGCGCGACGCCCCCGCACTGATCGTCGCCGCCACCGGTGACCCGCGTACGACGTACAAGGGAAGCGTCGAGCTGCACAGGCAGCTGCCGAGCTCCAGGCTGGTCACCCTCGAGGGCGCCAACCGGCACGCCCTCTTCGGGCGCTACGGCAACGCGTGCGTGGACGACCAGGTCAACCGGTACCTGGCCACCGGCAAGCTGCCGGCGAGGGACCGGACCTGCGTCAAGCAGGCGGGGTAGCGGCGGGCGGCTACCGGCTCTGCCAGACCGGGGCGGGGTGGCGGGGTGCGCGCCGCCTGCGGGCTTCGAGCCCGAGGAACGTGGCTCCCGAGGCGAGGGTCGTGAGGAACGACACCAGCATGGCCAGCGGCAGCAGGACACTGGCGGGTTCCCCCAGCCCCAGCCACAGCGCCGCCGTACCCATCGCCAGGGCCACCAGCAACAAGACCCGCGCGGTGAGCGACAGCTCGCCGCTCACCGCGACGAGGGCATACCCGATGATCAAGCCCGGCGCGACGGTCACCACCAGGCCCAGGAACAAGACGAGCAAGAGCATGATCATGTCGTACCGACCTCCGGTTCTCACGGCCGGCTGGTGCCGAAGGCAGACGGATCCACGTCCCCCTGGCCTGTCAGGCCTTTCCGCACGCCATGTTGCCAGACTTTCTGAACACGTTCAACGCAGCTCGTGGACGGTGTCCACTCCTCGGCGGAGATGCGAAGGGGCCTCGTGCGGTGGCTCGTTACCGTGCGGCGTCCCCGCGGCGGCGTTGCCTGATGCGGGCCACGGCGATCGATCCCGCACCCGTGGTGAACACCAGGGCGGTGACCGCGTAGGCCGCGCGCAGCCAGGCGGGGCGCTCGTCCCCCGACATGGCCAGGGAGGTGAACCAGACGGTTCCCAGCAGGCAGCCGAGTACCTGGACGGCCGGTGAGTAGCGGCTGCTGCCTTGTTCGGGGCCGGTGGCCGGGCCCGGCGGGTCGGCCGGACCGGTCTGCGGGCGGGTGTTCATGACGGTGCGTCTCCTCGTGCTGTCGGGGTTTCAAGTGGTGGGCCGTGATGGCCGGGGGTCCTGGTTTCAGGCTCCGTCACGGGTGGTGGGCCGCAGGTGAGCGGGCAGGGAACAGGCTGCCGTACCGCCCGGGAGGCGGTGGCGGTTCACCGCGACCGCCCGGTACACGAGCCGTGCGGCCCAGCTGACCGGGGGCCGGGCCATGGCGCGGCCGGCGAACCGCACGGGCCGGCGGCGGTCCCGCTGGAGCAGGTGGGCCACCGCGTCCGAGCCGCCGTACACGACGCCCTTGCCGGGCTCGATCCACAGGACCTCCCGGTCGGCTCGCTCCGCCGTCACGCCGAGTGCCTCGATGTCGGCGAACTGCCAGGGGGTGACGGTGGCGTCGGGGTCCAGCAGGCGAACTGCGGTGTCGACGGCTCTGGTGCAGAAGCCGCAGTCACCGTCGTAGAGCAGGATCGGACGTTCGGCCACGGTGGCTCTCCTCGTGTCGTGCGGTAGGGGCGGGAAGGTGGTCAGAGCATGGAGGTTGCCAGTGCGGCCAGTGTGGCGGCCAGCAGACCGGCCCGCGCTGCACCTGCCCGTACGGCGGGCCCCGGGAAGGGGTGGGGGCCGTCGGGCGCGGGCGTGGCCCGGGCGGCGGCGCGGGCGATGTCGAGGACGACTGCGCCGGCTGCCAGGAGGAGGCCTGCGGTCCACAGCACCGGGGGTACGGCGAGCCAGTCACCGAGCCGGTGGGTGAGGGCGAGCGCCGTCATGGCGAACGCGGCGTCCAGGAACCGGCGGCCGCGGAAGGTCCGCCGGGCGCCTACTCCGGCCGCGGCGGCGAGTGCGGGGAGCGAGGCCCCCGCGGTGCCCGCGACGGTGAGGAGAACGAGGGCGCCGTCCCCGTCCTGCGGTGCGGCCGCAAGACCGAGGAGCTGTTGCCCGATGCCGTCGACCGGGCGGTCGGTGTTGGACAGGACGACCACCCCGAGCGCCCGCTCGCGGTCGAATCCCATGTACGAGGTGAAGCCGCCCGTGGCCGCGTTCTGCCAGGTGATCCGGCGGCCCTCGGTGGCGCTGGTGAACCATCCGAGTCCGATCCGTCCGCCCGGGCCCGCGTCGTACCCGGGTTCGGCCGCGCGCGCTCCCGGCGCGCTTCCCTCCATCACGGCGCGCAGGAAACGTCCCATGTCGTCGCTGGTGGTCCAGATGTCACCGGCGGGCGTGTAGCCGGAGGCGTACCAGTGGTCCGCTGCGGGACCGGTGGCCTTCCGGCCTTGAGCCGCGGACGGGGGGAGGGGGTCCGCACGGGTCACGATGCGGGTGTTCGCCATCCCCAGCGGGCTGAACAGGTGCTGCCGCAGCAGCTGCGGATACGGCTGCCGCGTGTGGTGCGCGGCGGCCAGGCCGGCGAGGGCCATTCCCGTGTTGGAGTAGCTGTAGCGCCCCGGAGTGCCGATGGCGGCCGACTCCGCGGAGCTCACCACGTCCTCCTCGGTCAGACCGCGGTACGGGTCGTGCCCGAACAGGCGCAGCCGCAGCTCGCGCAGGGCCATGGCGGAGGTGGGCGGCAGCTTGTCCAGGCCCGCCCGGTGGGTGGCGAGGTCCTCCAGTGTGGCGTCGGCCAGGCCGGGGCCGATGCCGGCGGAATCGGGCAGCAGTGTCCGCAGCGGCGCCGTGAGGCTGATGCGTCCTCGGTCCGCCAGATCGGCCAGCAGCATGCCGGTCATCGGCTTGCCGAGGCTGCCCGCCTCGAAGACCGTGGAGGAGTCGACGACGGCCGCACGGGTGTTCCCCGAGTCGCCCAGCCCGGCCGTACGTACCGTGCCGTGCTCGACGACGGCCACGGCGAGGCCCCGGTAGCCCCGGCCGTCGCCCACCACCACCCGCACCCGTTCGGCGAGCGTGGCATCCCCGCTGGTCCGGCCACCCAGTACGGGAGGGGCGGGTGACCAGAGGGACCCCGCGACGGCGCCCAGCAGCAGCGCGAGGCCGAGCAGCAACGCGCCGGGGCGCCGGACCCGTTGTGTACGGAGCCGGGGGTGTCCGGTCACAGCCGCGTCAGGACGGGATCGGCGGGGGCCGGTCGGGCGCCCGTGGAGGTCGCCTGAGGGAGGGGGGCGGCGTTCGCTCGCGGTCGCGGGTCGATCTCCGGGGCCGCTGTGGCCGGCTCGGGAATCCCCTGTCGCATCCGACGCCACGTGCGGGCCAGCCGCCGGTAGTGGTCGTCGCCCATGATGACCAGTTCCAGAGCGATCATGACCAGCGAGAAGGTGATGAGTCCGGCCATGTGCACACCGATGCCCGCATGCATCAGGATGCCGCCCGCCACGGCGAACACCCGCCACTTGCGGTTGAACAGGAGGAAGGTGAAGGCCAGCTGGAAGAAGACCGTGCCGTAGGTGATGGCGACGACCAGGGTCGCGTTCTCGTAGACGAGCCGGTTGACGCCGGGCCAGCCGAACTCGTTGACGCGCAGGATGTAGTAGAGGGCGGTGCCGTTCTGCCACCGTTCGCCCTGCACCTTGTACATGCCCGACACCAGATAGACGGTGCAGACCTGGAGGATGACCGCCAGCAGGCCGGCGTGGTGCAGGAGGGAACCGATCCGGTACCTGACCGACTGCCGGTCGATGCCGGAGGGACGGGACTTCGCGGAGCGGGCGTCGAGGGAGAACCGGGCGCCGGCGTCGATGAAGACGAAGAAGACAAGGACGATCGCGGTGACGTTGTCGCCGCCGTCCAGCACGACGGGATTGCGCTGGTTCAGCGACCACAGGAAGACGTAGTGCGCGACGCAGGAGAACCGGGTCTTCCAGCCCAAGGTGAACAGCAGCGCCGCCAGCACGCCGGCGTGGAAGACGAGTTCGAACCACAGGTCCGACCGGCTGAGGTTGTAGAGCGAGAAGCCGTCGCCCGCCGCCGGTCCGGTGAAGTTCTGCCAGGGCCACACACCGTCCGGCCCCCACATGTAGCCGCGGTCGGTGTAGTCGCGGAGGTAGAAGTACAGGCCGGTGGCGCCCAGCAGGATGCGGGCCAGGGCGCTGCCGATCAGTGCGCGCCGGTGCAGGCTGAACGCGTCGAGCGCTGCGGACCAGCGTTGCAGTGACCGGCCGGCGAGGGCGCGCGCGGCGGCCGCCGTATGCGGTGCGTTCATCGCGTCACCTTCAGCGGCTTGGCCCAGTCAAGGTCGTAATAGTCCACTTTGCCCTTGCTCTCCCTGGTGTAGCGCTCGGAAAAACGCGGGTACTCGTTGGACACGACCCGGACCTGCACGGCCTCCACGTCGGCGCCCCACAGTCGGCGCGCCTCGGCGCTGGCGAGAGCCTGGGCGTAGCGCATCGCGCTGTCGCGGCCGTCGAGTTCGGCCTGGGTGAGGGCGGGCTTCAGCTCCCCCGCCGGTTCGGTGGGGTCCGTCGCCGCTGTCGCCGCCCCGCCGGTCGGCTGGACGGGCTGGTTCTCCGCACGCAGTTTCTCGAGCTGGGGGTCCCGCCAGCCGTCGAGCTGCTGACGCACGGCGGTCGGGAGCCTCTCGACGCGGGAAGGCCAGAACCGCTGATCGTGGAGCTTGTCGATGTGCGGGGTGGTGACGTCGGACCACTGCGTCGTGACCTGCGCCCCGTCCGGTCCGGGAATTTTGGCGCGGATGAGCAGACCGGAATCCTCGGATATTGGATTCGGTGCGAAAAGATGCCAGTCCTGACCGAAGTACGGTGACATGTAGGAGTGAATCTGCTCGTCGTATTTTTCGCGGATCGGATTGAAAGGCGTGTTGTAAAGAGCCGTCATTCCGAAATGGAAGGCGAGAGCGCCGGCTGCGATGACGGAGGCGGCAATGACGGAGGCCCGACGGCCCGCGGACAGGCTTGAAAGCGGGATGTCCGATGAGTTTTCTGGCACGCTGTTGCTCACTTACTAAAGGTGGCGGGCGTCCCGTACGGGGACGCCCGCCACCAAGAGGGCCACTGACTAGTCGAACGCGCGCGAGAAGTTCACATTGGTGTGGACGTCCGTGCCGGCCACCTCACCGCGGATGAAGGCACCCTTACGGTTCTCCGCGAGTCGCTGCATGTCACGGCCGGTGTTGGCCTTGACGTAATCCCAGGCCGCGGAGCCGGCGAAGGATCCGGCCGCCTTCTTGGCCACGGACGCCCACGCCTTCGTGGTGAACTCGGTCTCCGTGAGCTTGTCCGGCCGGTTCGCCGCCTCGGCGAATGCGGCAGCGGTGGTCTCCTTGTTCGGCTCGGTTTCCTTCTGGCTGGCCGAAGCCGAGGAAGCGAAGGCGATACCCGCGGTAACTGCCAGTGCTGCGCATGCTGCGGCCATCTTCATCCGGCGCATGAAATCCCCCATATATTTTCACGTTGATTCTGGCGGTCAACCCAGAATCTGCACACCGATGTGGTGCGCGAACGCAACCTTACCTGCAGGTAATTTCATTACACCAATCGGAATAGTCAATTCCGCAATTACTTTAAAGTTTCGGAATGAACTATTCCACTATTGACTTTCCGTTGCCGCATCCATCCGAAAACAAAACGGAACACGCACGGGTGCGCATCGGGGCCCAGCCCGCGAGGCATCGAGGTATCGGGGCGATGTGAAGCGGGCGATGGGCCGTCGACGGCGACTGGTCACGCTGCCGACGGCCGAAGGCGCCGCGACGTGCGGCCCCGCGCACGGCAGTTAGGTACGCGGACCAGGCGAACTGAGTACGTACGCCCATGCCGGGGCCACGGGGCGGGCGGTGCAATGGGGGCATGAGAACGACTTCTGCCCTGGTCCCTCCGCCCGAACGGACCCGGCACTCGCCGTGGTGGCTGGCTCCGGCCCTGTTCACCGTGGCGGCTGTACTGGGCGGTGCGTGGGGCTACCGCTCCTGCCCGATCATCCACGGCGTTGCGTGGCTGGCCCTGCCGTACGTCATTCCCCTGGCTCTGGTGACGGCCTCCTGGCGGCCCTCGGCCCACCGGAACACGCGGACCCGCGGCTTGGTCATGGGCGGGGCCGGCGCCTTGATCGCCCTGATCTACGCGCACCTGGCCACCTTCGTGCTGTGCGCGCTGGCGCTCCTGCTGTGGGCCTTCCAAGGCGGCGGCTAGAACCGCCTCGGACCCGATGCGCGAGGCCGATCCGAGGCTCTGCCCGGTCCGAGTTGGCCGCTACGAGGTCACGGTCCGGACATGACGCAGCTCCGGTACACCGTGGTGTACCGGAGCCGAGGCCCGCTCCGGTCCGGTCCGCGTCCGGGCGGACCAAGATCGCGTCCAGGACGTCGTGGGATCCCCACGCGGAGGCGAAGCGCGGAGGCGAAGCGCGGAGGCGAAGCGCGGAGGCGAAGCGCGGACTTGTCAGCCGGGGAAGGAGAAGTAGAGCGCCTCGCTGTAGAAGGACGCGAAGTGCTTCTGCCAGTCGGCTCGGACCGAGGCCAGCCAGTCGTCGTTCTGGCCGGCGATCGCCGCCTCGGCGTTGGCGACAGCGTCGGGGATGTCGTCGGACGCCAGACGCCGCACGCTCGCTGCCGGATCGTCACCGGACATGGAGACGATCTCACCGGTCTCGAGGACGAAGTACTTCGCCTGCTGCTTCTCGAGGTGGGCCGTGGTCCTGGCCACGCATTCGGCGAATTCGGCGTCGTCCTCCAGGCCCTTGCCGACCGCGCGCAGGAGGTCGCGGAGCAGCGCCGCCCCGTCGGCGTAGTCCGCGGCGATGCCGATCGGAGGGTTCCAGATCATCGACGGAACGACCGTCGTTCCGCGCCCCACCATGAGCTTGTGGGCAAGCGGGATGTCCCAGTTGTGCTCGGATATGCACCGGATCCGCTGGGGAATCTGCGCCTCGTTCGGCATCGAGTCCGCGGAGTAGAGGTATGAACGGTTTGCCATGGTGGCGACGCTAACACCAGGAACCGACAACGCCGGATGCCCGCCGGTCGCACCGTCGGACACTCCTGCCGCGGGGTTCAGCTCACAAGCGGTGCCGGATGTGGTCGAGGTCTGCGTCGAGGACGGCCAGGTCCTGGTGGTCGCGGAGCTGCTGTTCGCGCGCTCGGTCGTCGAGGTACTGGTAGGCGATCATTGCCTTCATGGACCACCTCGCACCCGTCAGCAGTTTCGGACTGCGGTTCGTCATACCGCAGCACCCTCAGGTGATCGAGGAGGGGTGGGCGGAGGTGCGTCCGTTGGTCGACGGCCGGGACCTGCTGGCGGAAATCCACCCGGACGGCATGTCGAGCTGTTCAAGCCGGCATGTGCTTGGCCCCGCCGAGGGCTGGCCGTTCGCGGCCTCGGACGAACCGCGCCGGGTCGAGCTGTCCAACAACGACTGTGTCACCGACTGCTGCGGAGGCATCTTCGTCACCATCCGGCGCCAGGGCGACCGGGTGCTCTGGACGTCGTGGGAGAACACACACGACAACCGGGTTCCGCTCCCCACCGACCTGCACTTCGACGCGGCCCAGTACGACGCCGAACTGTTCAGGGCAAGCACGGACGTCAGCTGGGAGAAGCCTGTGGACGCAGCCGCCCGGCTGCTGGCCCGGGAACTTGCGGACCGGACAGGTCCCGAACACGGGGACCGCGTAGTGCTCGCGATCACGCCGGTACGTACGGAGCCCGCACGGGTGACGGTGCGTCTGGGCCGCCGCGGTGTTCCGTGGGCACCGGGGGAGGATGTGGTCCGCGACCTGCTCGTGACCGGTCAGGAACCCGCTCGGGAGCTCGTGCGGCGGTTCGTCCTCGCACTCACGGCCGAGGACTCCGGCAACACCTTCAGCCAACGCTGAGGCGGAAGGCGGTCCAGTGGCCTCGCCCGTACGCGGCGTTCAAGCGGACGATGTCGCGCTCCAGCCTTTCCCAGGCAAGCTCGGCCGGGCCCAGTCCAGGCTGCCTTCGACCGGGCCGCCCGGCTGCAGTCGGCCGCAGGAGTCTGACGTCAGAGCGCGGGTTCCGAAAACCCATGCGGTCGCCGCTATCCGCCGACGGTTCCGTCTTCCCCGCCAGGGGGCGTCCACCAGGCGACGATCCGCGCGGCCATCGCGTCCGGCCGCGGGCCCGAGGGGTCGAGACCGAAGTGGTCCGCCAGCTCATGCCGCAAGAACTCGGCGATTTCCGTCGGGCCTGCGCCACTGTGAAGCTGCCCGAGCAGCGGGGCGAGCATGCAGTCGTACTCGTCCTGCACGGCGTCGGCGACACCGATCGGATCCCACGCGTTGAGCAGACGCCGCAAGCCGCGCTCGGTGGAGGTGCTCCAGGGTCTCATCTCCCCAGACTGCACCATCCCCCTCTCGGCCAGGCACGCGAGAGCGCGAGCACACGAGCCCATACCCGAACAAGCAAGCTCGCCGCCGCCGCCCTACGCCTCACCCGCCGACCGCACGTGTCCACCTGTCGGTGGACAGCCGGTCCATCGGTCGGTTGTCCAGGTCCACCCCTCCCACTGCCTAGCGTGGGAACAGAAGATCCGGGAGAGCCGCGAAGCACCCCGTACCCATCGACAAGAGGGGTTGCCCCATGAGCCCGTTCCTGACCGCCTTGATAGCCAGCGGGGTGATCCTGGTCATCATCCTGTCCACCGACCTGGGTACCCGCCAGATCACCAACATGCGGCTGCTGCGCTCGATCATCGCGATCGCGGTCGTGATCGCGCTCTTCGTCCGCACGCTCCCCCTGGGAGGAAACGACCCCTGGCTCCAACTCGCCGGTATCGGTGCGGGAGTCATCTGCGGCCTGATCGCCGCGACTCTGCTGCCCGCCCACCGAGCCCCCAACGGTGACGTCTACACCAAGGGCGGCATCGCCTATGCGATCGTCTGGACCTTGATGTCCGCCTCCCGCGTGCTGTTCGCCTACGGTTCCGAGCACTGGTTCGCGCAGGACGTCATCCTGTTCAGCATCGAGAACAAGCTGAGCGCACAGGACGTCTACTCGAACGCCTTCGTGTTCATGGCCCTGGCCATGGTCCTCACACGCACCGCTGTTCTACTCGTCAAGCGCCGCCGGACGCGCGGCACCCAGGTCCCGACGAGCGACGGCCTCGTAGACGTCTGACGGCATCCGGGTAGGACTCGAGTAGCGGTTGCGGTGGGTCAGGCCAGACTGAGCTGTTCTCCCGGAGGCTGTGGCAGGAGCACGCTCCGCAGGAGGCCGATTTCCGCGCGCCAGGGGCCGGCGCCGTCCGACTCGGCCCAGAGGTCCATCAGTTCGGATGGTTCGGTCATGATGCGGTCGAGGGCCTGAAGGGCGAGATCGCGTAGGCCGGTGAGATCCGGGAGGGGCTCTTCCGGCCCGTAGACGGGATCGGCCGGCTCACCCCCGGGGCACTGCGCGGCAACGAGTGCGGCTGCTGCTACGGCTACCTCGGATTCGGGTGCTTCGAGGTAAGCCGCGGTGTCGATCACACGAGTGAGAGCTCTACGGACGATGCCCTGACGTTCATCGGCAGGCACTTCATCGAGGTCACCGCCGAAGTCCGCCGCGGTGTCGTTGTCGAAGGGGCCGACGTCCCAAGTTCCCATGGTCTCTCCTGATCACGATGCTGACCGGGGCATCCTGACGGACGCCACTGACAGAGGCCGTACAGTCCAGCGCGGGGTTTCAGCCTCATGTCACTGTTCGAGACAGATGTCGACTGGCTTCGATGGCCATCACCCGGGTCAGTTCGGCGGGCGCCATCAGCGCAGGTGGCCAGCAACATAGTGTTCTTCCTCGCCCCCGACGACGAGACCGCTGCTGCGACGCGCCTGGGAGGACCTGGAGAGGCTCTTGAGTCAGTGACCTGCCGTTTCATTGAGCCGGACAGTGCCATCGCGCAATGGGACATGTACTTCGAGGAGCCTTCGACCGAGGCCCCGCCGGTTGAGCAGCTCCTTGGGTGGGCGTGGCCGGAGTGGGTCACTGCCCCTGTGAACGACGGCGTCGAGGTGTTCGCTCTGCCGCAGCGATTGACCCGGGCGCTGGCCAACGCGAGCTCCGCCGAGCTGGAAGAGCTCGGCGGCCGCTGGACCACGCGCCTCCGGTCCGAGGACGGGGACGACATGACCGACGATGACCTGCCGGCGGTCCTCCGGGGAGTTGCCCGGCTCGCGGCGTCTGCGGTGAACACCGGTGGCGGGCTCTACAGCTGGAGCTTCTGACCGTCCTCCTGCGAGGGATGCTCGTTTTGACGCCGCAGTACGCCGAGAGCCCGGTCCCGGTGGCGTCGAAGTACAGAGTGAAGAACCAGGAGCGGTCTACTGCGATGATCTTGCCGGTACCCCGCTCCGGTACGCCGCTCCGGCCTCCCGCCCGGTTCATAGGAACCGCCCCGAGGACGAAAGCCCGCTCCGCGGGTCGGCCGGCAGCGGATAAGGGATAGTCCAGGTGCCTGGGACGGGACGCATACCCTGCCCTCATGGACGACGATCAGACCACTGGCACGGGCGAAAGCCTGACAGACCAAGAGGTGGAGCAGCTCAAGGCCCTCCTTCGCCGGTTCTGTACCCATGAACTGGACCAGTTCGAGCTCATCAAGACGCAGAGCCCCCACGCGGAGGCGTACATCGTGATCTCCAACACGCCGATCCCGGGCACCGAACCCAAGGACTACAACACCATCTGAACAGGCCCCCTGGACAAGTCACTCCCCCAGTCCGTGCGCCTTTCGCCTGTAAGAGCGGGCGGCGTACAACTGCGCCTGGCCCACCGGCTCCACGGAAGCCGGGCCGGAGTCTCCCACCCCCGGGTGTTCACCGCAGCGGCAGCGTGAACCGTGGCCGGGGCAAGGTCCAGGGGCCGGCAGGTGGCTGAGTACCGGCCGGGCCAGGCCGGGCCAGGCCGGGCCAGGCCCGTCGCTGCCCGCGTCCGGGGTCTCGCTCACGTCCCGTGTCAGTGGCCTGTGGGATCGTGCCCACCCCTGGCCTCGCGACGAAGGAGAGGGCCCCGTGGCCGCACGGCCCGCCCCTGTACGTTCCCTGACGACCCATCCGGAGCCACATTCAGCCCGGCGGGGAGGGCCCCGATCCATGCCTCTCGACGATCCGGAAGGGGGCATCCGCTCTCGGGGATTCGAGCCACTGGAGCCCTACCCGGGAACCGGCCGTACCCCCCTGGCGCTGCCTGTGCCCCAACGGGCATGAGGTCGAGGTGATCCCCCACCGGTTCCTCACGGGAAGGACCTCCGGATGTCCCACATGCGGCCGGGCCGAGGGAGGACGCCGTCGTCGTGAGGCCGCCGAGGCCAAGCACACCGCCGTCATGCGGGCGGCCGGGTTCGAACCGCTGGAGCCGTACCCCGGCAGCGGGGCGCCGTGGCGGTGCCGGCACCTGGCGTGCGGAAACGTCGTCACCTCCAGACCTGAGTACATCGGTACCGGCAGGGTCGGCTGCAGGGAGTGCGCGAAGGAAAGCCGCCGGGCCGTCCTCCAGCAGCGTGCCGGCGGAGCCGAGCGGGCCGAGGCGGACATGCGGTCGGTCGGTCTCGAACCCCTGACGCCGTACCGCAGCAGCGGGATGCCCTGGCCCTGCCGCTGCACCGGGTGCGGGCACGTCGGTACGCGGCGCCTGTCCTCCATTCGCACCCTGATCAAAGCGGGGACGGCGTCGGGCTGCGCCGCCTGCAACCGCAAGGCCCGTGGGGAGCGGCAGCGCAAGGACAACGCCGCCGAGGCCGAGGCCCTGATGCGGGCGGCCGGATACGAACCGTTGGAGCCCTACCGGGCGGCCGCAGCGCCGTGGAACTGCCGACACCCCGCATGCGGTGAAGAGGTCCGGGTGCGGGCGTCAAGCGTTCGCCGCGGATACGACCCGTGCCCCGTCTGCCGGTCCGAGGGATACCAGCGGCGGGGCGCCGCCCGCCGCGTCGACTCCGAGGAAGCCTGCGCCCTCATGCGCGCGAACGGATTCGAGCCGCTGGTCCCCTACCCCGGCGCCTCCGCGGGCTGGCGCTGCCGCTGCACCACGTGCGGGAAGGAGTCCAGGCCCATGTACTCCGGCGTCAAGGGGCGTGGGTACGGCTGCGGACACTGCGCGGGCAGCGCACCGCTGGACCCCCGGGCATGCGCGGCCGAGATGCGTACGCACGGATTCGAGCCGCTGGAGCCCTACCCCGGAAGTGACAAGCGCTGGCTCTGCCGCTGCCCGAGCGGGCACGAGGTGCACCTGCGCCTGACCGGGGTCCGCACCGGCAGGGGATGCCGGATGTGTGCCACACACGGCATCGACCTCGCCGGACCGTCGAAGGTCTACGTGATCACCCACCGGCGCTGGAACGCGGTCAAGATCGGTATCGGCGCCTGCACCGGCCACACCTCCCGCCTCGTCCAGCACCAACGCCGGGGATGGCAACTCCATCAGGCCCGCGATTTCACCACCGGCGCGGCCGCCTACGACGTCGAGCAGGCCGTGCTGGACCGCCTGCGCGGGGCCGGGCTCAGCCCCTTCCTCACCAAGGACGTCATGCCGAACGGCTGGAGTGAGACCTGCTCCGCCGACCGTGTCTCGGCGGCCGAGCTCTGGGCGATGGTGGAGGAGGAAACCCGGAACACCCAGGAGCCCTACGCGCCCCGAGTCGGCGGCCGGCCCCGTGCCGCGTTCTTGTTCGACGCGGACGCCGCGGCCGCCGAGATGCGGGCTTGCGGATACGAGCCGCTGGAGCCCTACCCCGGCCGTACGAACGCGACCTGGCCCTCGCGGTGCACGACCTGCGGGCACGAAGGCCGCCCGACCTTCAACGCCGTCCGGAACGCGGGACAGCGCTGCCGGGTCTGCCGGACAAGGGCCGCGCAGGCGAAACGGGTCGCGGCGAACGCGCCCAAGGCCGGCCAGGTGATGCGCGCGGCCGGACTCGAGCCGCTGGGGCCCTACCCCGGGAGCGGAACGCCGTGGCTGTGCCGCTGCACCTCGTGCGGTCGCGAGACGACTCCCACGTACGCCAACGTCAACAGCGGTTCGAGCGGATGCAGGTTCTGTGCCTTCAACTCGGCGAACGACGAGCGTGCGTCCGCCGAGATGCGCGCGGCCGGGTTCGAGCCACTGGAGAACTACCCCGGCCGAACCACGGACCCGTGGCGCTGCCGCTGTTCCTGCGGGAACGAGGTCACCACACGCCTGGCCTTCGTCCGGTCGGGAACGGCCGGCTGCAAGAAGTGCCCCCGAGCCGGAGGCCGTACCGATCCCTCGACGGCCGCCGCCGAGGCGCGCGCGGCGGGGTTCGAGCCCCTGGAAACCTACCCGGGGAAGACCACCGACCGCTGGCGCTGCCGTTGCTCGTGCGGGGCGGAGACCACGGTGACCCTGACCAGCATGAGGCGAGGCCGTCAACGGTGCGGAAAGTGCTCCCGGAGTGCGCCTGTGCGAGCGCCTTCCACAACGGATCAGCGTACGGATCAGCGTACGGACCGCCGGAGGGGCACTCCGCCGATGTCATGACGGCCGGGCTGCGATCTGTCGACGGGCGGAGTCCCAGACGACTTCGAACTCGTCAGAGGTCAGCTGTTCCGGATCGTGGCCTTCCCACTCGGAGACGGGCAGTTCCGCTGTGATCCCGAACCGGTTGTCGTACTCGTCGGGGCGGCCCGTGTCGTAGGCCTGCTGCCACTCGGCAAGGGAGGCGGCCGCGATCGGCGTCAGCTCAGGCCCTGCGAGCTCGACCTGCCGGGTCACCCAACTGTCCGCGTCGACCTCGAAGTAGAACCAGACGTCTTCCTCGTCCCAGTGGCAGCGCATCCATGTCGTCACCAACCCATGATGACGGAGCGCCTCAGAGCCGGGCCGGCCCCTGGAGAACGCGGGCGAGTACGTCGATGTGGCACCCCGCACCCAGAGCAGGCCGCAGCCATCGCCGCCCCGATCCTCCAGGGCACCCGCCTGGACTGAGCCGGGGGGAACCAGCCCCGCCGACGCCCGCACCGGCTCGGGCTGGTCCGGCCGGTCGTCGACAATCCGCACTCTCACGACCGCGGTCGCCCCCACTATGAGGGGCGAAGAGCAGGATCGATCTCTGCCAGACTCTCGTGCAGCCGACGGGCTCCCCGGACGACGCGATCGTCCGTGCCGCCTGACATCTCCTCGCAGAGCCGTAGCGCCTCGTGCAGATCTTCCGAGAAGAAGCTGAAGACATCGACGACTGCGGTGTGGATCCAATCGGCGTGGTTGTCGTTGGCGACTGCCAGTGCGGACGCGACAATCGCCAGTCCGGCCCTGTCGTTTCGCCGAAGCAAGCCCTCCGCGGTGCGCCGGGTGACGAAGGTGTCACGCGAATCGAGCACGAGCCCCAGCAGCGGTTCTACGGCCTCCGGCATCTCGGCGAACCCTGCCAGGCTGTGACCGGCATCCGCCCGGTCACGCCAGTCATCGCTTCGTCCGAGCTCGCCGAGCGTCACGACGACCGCACGCCGCAATTCACTGTCCACGGATCCGCCAGCCCCTCCCACGATTCCGGTCAAAATATCATCGGGGCGACGCCCTAACGGACGGTCGCCCAGTCGGTGCCCGGCGGGCAGCTCGCCCGACAGGTTCCGGCTGGCCAGGGCCCCTTGCACGGGCCCGGGTCGACGGGAATCGCCTCCCGCGTGATGGTGCGGTCGCACCAGTCGCACAGCAATGCCGCCTCTACGCCCGCGTCCTGAAGGTCGCGGGCCGCATCATCCGCGGCTTCCAGCCAGCCGGGTTCCGTGACCGCTACCGGCACGCTTTCGAGGAGGAGTTTGCTGTTCCAGAGGCTGAGGCCGGTGACCGTCCGGACCGCGCGGAGCGCCTCCGTCTTCCGGTCTCCCACCGCAGTCACCAGCACACGGAACCCTGGCTCCTCCACACACCCTCCCCCGCCCCATCCCAAGCCGTCCGGCAAATGAACCATCAGCGGCGGCGCCTACCTGTGGACGGCCGACGTCTGTGCCCGCGCCCGGGCGCGCGGCGGCCCTCCCGTGGGGAGGCCGGGAGGGGCGCCGGGCCGGGGAGGACCGGTAGCCGTCACCGTAAACCCGCCACGTCAGTCGGCGGTAGGCATATGACAAGTACGGGTCCGGCGAATGCCGGCGTGTGCCTCAGCCCGGGACGGTCAGTACGTACCACTGCCTCGTGGTGCGGCGGCTGCGCAGGTACAGGTGCGGGCCGCGGCAGACGGGCCGGGGATACCGGTTGACGGGATCGCCGTTCGGCCAGGTGAGCTGCGAGCGTTCGACGATCACCGCTCCGTCGCCGGTCAGGCGGCACAGGTGTAGCCCGCGCCGGCCAGAAGCATCCGCGCCTCGTTCGTGGCCGCCCAGGAGGAGCAGGTACTCGTCGCGGATTGCGATGGCGTACGGGTCGGTGACGGGCAGCGTCCGGATGCGCCATGGTTCGCCGGCTCGTTTCTGGGCGAGGGGCGATCCGGGCCAGTAGGCGGCCCACGCCACCGAATCGGTGACGTTGAGGGCGTTGATCCCGGCCACCATGCGGTAGAGCTCCGCGGGGCGCAGGTCCTCCAGGGTGTTGCCCCTGCTGTCCCAGCGGACCAGCGCTTGTGCGCTCACGGGGTCGTCACTGTAGATGCCTTCGTCGGCGTAGCCGGTCCAGAAGTTGCCCCGGCGGTCCGCCTGCAGGTGCAGGAGCCGGTGTCCCAGGGCGAACCGTCGCACGGGGCGGCCGCTACGGTCGAAGACCTGGCCGTTGCGTTCGCCCGGCCGGCCGTGGCCGTGCAGGACGATCCCGCCGTACGGAAGGGCATCGAGCGTGGTCGGGTCCACGGCCACGCCGTGCAGGATCCGCTCCCGGAACCTGCCCCCGTCAGATATGACGAGGAGGGCGTCGAAGGGCATGCTCAGCGGTGCGGGGACGGCCCTCCCGAACTCGCGGGAAGGGAAGCGGGCATCAGGGCAGATCAGCCAGAGGGTCCGGCCCCACGCATCCACCGTGGAGGCCAGGACCTTCCGCTCGTCGTACTGCCGAGGTAACAGTGCGTACGGACGCAATGCCACCAACGTCAAAAGATCACCTCACGGGCGAAGGAACACTGCCCCCATGATCACAGACCCGGACCAGTCGGTGAGCCCGCGCACTGCGTCAGTGATCGCCCTGCTCGCCAGGTCCACCTGGCAGGGGTGATGTCGACCAGTGGTGGGGGTGCTTTGCCTGATGGGATCAAGTGGCTGGCGACTCTGGACGGCCAGTTGGAGAGCATGGTCTTCGCACGTGGTGTGTCCCCAGAGGAACTGGCTGTGCGCATGGGAGGCGTCCCACACGCGGCGACGGAGTCGTGAAGGTCGGGGAGAACGGGGGGTGGGCTTGCGCCGTGGAGTACGGGGACTCCACCGGTACGGACCGCTTCGCGGAGATCGCGTCCGGCGGCGTAGGACGCCGAGGGTTCACTCTGTGTAGGCCACACTGCCGCGTGCTGTCCTCAGCGAGGGCCGCCTGCCTGCCTACGCCGTCCGCAACACCCCCGCCATACGCACCGGGCAAGCGCAAGCCGACGACTACCGGCAGATCAAGGCATGGGCCGTCGCTCTCGGCCTCGTCTGGGACGGCACCGGCGGCCGCGCCCCTCCTCACATCCGAGAGGCCGGGCCTACGGGAGGTCTAGGTGGCTTCTAGGCTGGCCGTGTGAACGTTGACGATCTTCAGTGGCAGGCGAGCAACTGGGGTGGAGTCTCCCCGCAGGTGGTGGACTGCCTTGTGGGCGGTGGGCATCTGGAACTGGTGGTGCGGGCCGCCGACGAGCGTGGGGACTGGTTCTGCGCACAGGCGGCGGTGCGTGAGCTGTGTGCCACGGAGGAATTCGAACGGTCTTGGGCGTTGATGAAGCCGTTCGCGGATACCGGCTGGCTGCCTGCCGTTTCCGCGGGTGCCGACATCCTGCTCCGGTGGGGCCGGGTCGAGGACGCCCTGGCGTTGGCGCGCCCGGACGGAGCGACGTGGCAGGCAGTTGAGGTGTGCCGGGCCTACGCCGAGGTTCTGGTGAAAGCCGGCCGGGTGGACGAGGCGATCACGGTGCTCGAACCTCACCTGGGGGATGCGCGGGTGCCGGCCTCCCTGGTTGAGATGACCGAGGGGCAGGGCAAGGACGAACGGGTCCTTGAACTGATCGTCCCGCTCGCGGAGGAGGCCAGGCGGGTCCAGGCTGAAGGACGATGCTCCTCCTTTTGGGAGGCTTTGGGCTTGCAGGCTGCCGTCCTGGAGAGGTCGGGGCGGGTCGAGGAGGCGATACAGATCCTCGGCGCGGACGTGGCCGCTCGCCGGTACGGTCCCCGGAACACGGTCGCGTCCTACGCGGAGCTCCTCGCCCGGCACGGACGGATCGAGGAACTCCGCCAGGCGGCCACCGGTGGCCACGCCCGCGAGGCGTTGGCTCCATTGGTGAGGATCTTGGAGGGGGCGGGGCGGGCAGGTGAAGCCGAGGCGATGCTGCGCGCATTCATCACCACGGCCGAATGCCCGCGCAACGGCCAGTACCTCCTCATGAATCTGCTGGCCGGGCAGCATCGGATCGACGAGGCCCTGGAGGCGGTGCGGCCCACCTTCCAGAACCTCTGGGACGGCCTTCTGCAACCAGCGGTGCTCATGCTCGTCGACCACGGACTTCACGAACGGGCACTGCGGCTCCTGGACGAGTGCAGCCCGGAATTCCTCGAAGAGACGCACTGGGTTCCGTCCAACCGATGGTGGCTGATGGGGGAAACCGGGCGCTGCCGCGAAGCCATCGCGGAGGTCGAGGCGATGCCTGACCTGGATGCGGACGAGCGGGACAGCACGATCGCCTCACTGCTGGCACAGGACGGCAGACTGGACGAAGCAATCGAGTTGCTCCGGCCCCATGCCGGACTCAGCGCCGCCACAGACCTCGCCAAAATGCTGATCAGACAGAATCGATCCGCCGAGGCCATCGCTGCCATACCCAGTGTCGCCGCCCAGCGGGAGGACGCTCAACGCCGGTGGGGTACTTGGAGCAGCGCGGAGGCCGAGTCCACCGACGGGCGGCCGCTCCAGTAGTTGCGCGCGAGCGCCACCAGCCGACCGGTGTCGCGCCGAGGGGTGGGATCGGCGGCTGAGGCGCCCGCTCGTCAGCTGCCGTCCACGTACGCGCGTGCTGCGACCATGACGTCGCGACGGCGTCCGGCGGCGATGCACAGTGCGGGGGCTTCGTCTTCGAGCTGGGGGTTCATTCCGATCATCCAGGCGCGTGCGGTGTAGACGCTTTCAGCGTCCTGGATCAGTTGGAACACCTGCAGTGCCGCGCGCAGTTGTTCCTCGGCCTCCGGGCGCGGGGTGGTATTGCCCGAGGCCCATTTGCCGACCTGCTTGGGGTCGCTGATGCCGGCGATCCTTGCGGTCAGTCGCTGGCCGAGGTTGTCCTGGAGGAAGCGGGCGATCTCGCTGATGTGCATGCGCACGGTGGTGACGTGGGCCCGTCCGGCGCTGAGGTCGCTCTTGCTGGCAGCTGTGGTGGTCTCGATGGGCATGGCGTGGTCTCCCTCGGTGCCCTGACTACGCGCCAGTTTGGTGGCGGTCACGTGTCGGACGGTGGGTGCATGGAATGCGCACAGGACCAGGCTGTCGCATGCTGCTGCGAGGGACGATCGCATGGACGCTCGGTCACGGCGAGCAAGTGAACGCTTCTGATGTTCCTGCCCCGCGGGGAAGCGTGACCTCTGCGGGGTGTGTGGCGCCGGCTACAGGCCGGCGCTCAGCATCGTCGCTTCCCGGTCGGATGGGATCCGGTGCGCGGATGACCGAGGGGTTCCAGGCCGCGGGCGAGGGCGGCGTCAGGCCTGTCGGCTTGGATCGGAATCAAGTCCCAGGCGGGCAGTGCCAGGACGGGCGTCAGGCAGCCCGGCGGTAAGAAGGCACTCTTCGTGATCATGCTTCCCCCTACATCTTCCTCGTCGGTCCTACTCAGATTACCCATTATCACTACCTAACTCCACCTGTTAGCAAGAACCGGCACCTCTGCTCATCACCCGTCAACAGTGCCGTTTGGAACGGCAATTGCCAGCTGACCTGGTCGGACTCCCCGGTTCGCAGCGGCGTACGGGGCCTTCCCGCCGGCGAACTCGGCAAGAAATCCTCCGTTCGGACTACAGGCGGGCAGGTTGTTTTCCCGGTGGACTTTCCGGTAGGCAAGCCGGTGGGTTTCGGGTGGGCGCGTCAACGCGCGTGGGCGCGTGGGCGCCTGTGGACACGGGTGGGCCTGTGGTCAGAGCATCTTGAGTCCGTACTCGTCAGCGACCTCGCGCAGGGCTTCCGCCTCGGGGAAGACGAGGCTGGACTCTTCCTGCTTGAGCTCGACGTCACTGAAGACGGCCCAGCACTGGCGCAGGCCGAAGCGGGACCGGTAGGCGATGCCGTGGATGAGGCGTTCCTTCTCGGACGGGCCGGTGCGCTGGGTGATGGCCCACGCGGAGATCTGGCGCGTGATGCGCCGGTTGAATCCCTGGACGTGCGCGGTGGTCAGTCGCCGTACTCCAAGTGCCGCAAGTTCGTGGCGGAGTTCCCGGGAGAGGGCTTCCAGGGTGCCTTCGTCGTCGACGTCAAGGAAGCGCGCTTCCTTGACGGGCTGTAAGCGGACCAGGGTGTGGCGTGTGGACCAGTCCCGTGGCAGCTGGCCCGGGAGCATGTAGGAGGTGCCTTTCCAGTCCTCCTGGACGTCTTCGAGCATGGTGGGGTGGACCCGGAAGGGTGCCAGGGCCTCGGCGAAGCACCCGTCGTGGTCCGTGGCGCAGTAGAGCGTTCCGTAGGTCACCAGGCTCCAGCGGTTGCCTCCAGCGTGCGAAGCGTCTTCCATGCTGATCGTTTCGTACTTCAGGGGTTCGTTCGCCTTGCCCAGGCGCCAGATGCCACGCTCGGGAGCCTGGATCAGGCTGACGCCCGGTGGGGTCTTGTCCGTGGTCATCTGGCTGCTCCTTGCTCCGGCCGCGCCCGGCAAGGGGGTGCGCGCCGGTAACGCTCGTGGCTCGTCGGTTCGCTGTTGCCGGCATGGGTCGCCGAACAGGCCGGGTTCGTGAGAGAGCCGGTGTGTGGTCGCGCGGCGTGCAGGCTGGGCGGGGGTCTCGCTGCGTGCTGGTCGTTGGCACATGCCGAACGATCATTTTTATGCGCTGGTGCGACTGAAGCGAGCCGTTGGTGCGATCAGTTGGGGGCGCACGAGAGATTTCAGGGGGCGCATGACGTCAGGGGGTCTTGCGCTGGCGTTCGCCGAGTTCGAGTTCGAGCGTGGCAGCGCCGGCTTCGCCGGCGAAGGCGAGCACGATCCGCGTGGGACTGGCCGAGGGGTGGGCGGTGAGGGTCAGGACGGGGCTGCCGGTGGCGAGCAGCAGGAGGCAGTGACCGTTGGCGGTGTTCCAGATCCTGATCGTTCCGTCGTCGGAGGCGCTGGCGAGGAAGCTGCCGAGGCTGTCGAGGGTCCACAGGGCGAGGGCGCGCACGGCGCTGGTGTGACCGGTCAGCGGCTCGTTCAGCGGGCGGTGTTCGAGGAGGTCCCACAGGCGGACGGTACCGTCCTGCCCGGCGCTGGCCAGGTGTGGGGGCAGGCCGGCGGCGGGGCTGGGGTTGATGCCGATGGTGTGGATGCGGCCCTGCATGCACCGCAGAGGCCGGCGCAGGGCGCCGTTTTCGATGTCCCACAGGCGGACGGTGCCGTCGGCGCCGGCGGTGGCGTACCAGTCCTGGCCGTGATGGTCCGTGGCCGCGGCCACCGTGAGGACGCGCAGGTCGTGGCCGTGCCAGTCGCACAGCAGGCTGCTGTCGTCCAGGTCCCACAGTTTGGCGGTGTGGTCGTCGGAGCCGCTGAGGAGCAGGTGGCGGCCGTCTGCGGTCGTCAGAGGGGCGAGGGCCCGCACGCGCATGATGTGGCCTTCGAGCGGGTCCGGGAGGTGGGTCCGGGTACCCGCGTCCCACATGCGGATGCCGTGGTCCGGGCCGGCCCACAGCAGGGTCCGGCCCTGTGTCCGTCGTGCCCAGGCCACGGCGGCGGGCGCTGCCTCGGTGGGGACGCTGGTCACGACGGTCCCGCCGGCCACGTCCCATATGTCGATGCCGGGATGGCGGCCGCTGAGGGCGAACCAGGGGGAACTCGTGTGGTCGTCGCGGGCCAGGACCCCGTTGGTCACGCGTGGTGGTGCGGGCGAGCCGGCGTCGAGGGCCGCGTCCAGGGCCTGGTGGTCCCACAGGCGCAGGGTGTTGTCCAGGGATGCGGAGGCGAGTGCGTCGCCGCCTTTCACGGTGACGCGGGTCAGGGCGGTCACGGGTGCGCTGTGGCCGCTCAGCAGTGCTGCCGGCCCGGTCTGTTCGGTGTTCCACAGGGCGATGTCGTTGGCCGAGCAGGCGGCGAGCAGGTGGCGGGAGCCGACGGCCAGGGCTGCCAGGCCGGTCACGGGGCCGGCGCCGGCGTCCAGGGTCGCGGTCTTCCCGGCGGTCCCCCACAGGGTGACGGTCCCGTCCGCGTGGCCCGCGGCCACCTGGCCGGCCCGGGTGGTGGCGGTCAGGGCCCGCACGGGGCTGGGCACGTCGAAGGCCGCGGCCGTGTGCCGGCAGTCCTCCGGGTCCCTGAAGGTCAGCGACGTCCCGTCGGCGATGGCGAGCAGCCGCCTGCCCGTCCCGTCCTCGAAGGTGGTCAGGGCGACCTTGCCGGCGCGTGGCGTCTCCCCCGGCAAGGCCAGGAGGTCCTCGGCTCCCATGCGTTCGTTCCAGCGCACCACTTCGGCGCACCCGTTGACGGCGAGCACGGCCAGTTCGTCCTCGGCGTCACGGTAGGCGCTCAGGTCGTCGATCCAGATGCCGGCCGGCCGGCGGATCTGGTCGATGAGCGATCCGTGGACCGGGTCCCAGGCGCGGACCGCGCCGTCGGCGCTGCCGGACACCAGTACCGGTCCCTGGCCTGGCCGGGTTCCGCTGAGCAGGCGGCACACCAGGCCTTCGTGTGCGGTGATGCGTTCGCCGACCGCGCTTCCGTCGGCGGGGTCGATGATCTCGATGCCGCCGTGTTCGTCTCCCGCCGCCAGAAGGGGGCGGCCTTCCAGGGTGGTCCAGGCCGCGAGGGAGTGGACGGGGACGGCCACCTTGGCCAGGACGTTGACGGGCGGGGTCCACTGGGACCACAGGACGGCCAGCCTCGAACTGGGGGGCGATGCCACTTCGGCGGGCATTCGGGCCCGCGGCACCCGGGGGAAGCGCAGGCCGGCGTAGGCGAGCTGGAGACTGGCCAGCCGTGAGGGCACGTCCGCCCGGTGCAGGTACGGTTCGACCGTGGCCCAGGCCTCCAGCCACGACCCCGGCTCCCTCGCCCCGGATGCGGCCAGCATTCCGCGGATTCCGGCTCCCGTCGCCCAGGGCAGCAGTTCCGCCGGGACATGGGCGTCGTCGAGCGCGTCTCCGAGCTGGGCGTGACTGGCCAGGTACCGGCGCACGTACGGCGGCGGGGGCGTCTCCCCGTCTCTGGCGATCAGCTGCGCCAGTGCCTCGGCGATCCGTGCGTGCACACCCGGTTCGTCCGTCGGCTCCCCCGCCTGACCTTCATGATCAGCCGTCACTTCCGGTCCCCCCTCCCCCCATGGCGCCGCCCGCGGGCCAGCGCCTCAAGACCGCTGCCAGCCTGTCGTGCGCCGGGCGGTAGACACGACGGTCGTCCTCACTGTCGTAGGTGAGATACCCGGCCAGACGCCCGCCCAGCAGTGTGCGAATCTTCTCGTCGGCTCCCTCCAGGGACCGTTCGAGCAGCACTGCCGCCATCGCCGGCCACACTTCCCCCCACGGAATGCCGCGCCCCAGGCCGAACGCGGTCGCGCGCAGCAGTGCCAGCGCTTCCTCGGCCCCGAGTCCGTCCTCCGCGACCCTGTCCAGGTCCGCGGCGAGCAGCCCTACCGTGCCAGTGTTCAGCCGGTCCAGCCACCACGCGTCGCCCAGGAGTGCGGGCCCGCCCGTCCTGAGCTGCTCCGCGGCCACCCGGGCGTCGAGGAAGGACCGGCCGACCGCGGCCGCCACCACCTGTGAGACCTCGTCCAGGTCCTGGCCCCGCCAGGTGTCCTCGCCGTCCAGGAGGGCGCGGACGTACCCGGCGATGTCCTCCCGCATTCCTTCGAGGTCGGTGCGCAGGATCGTGACTGCGGGGAACGACGTCCTGAGTTCGGACAGCAGTTCATGTTCGCTGTCCTCGCCGCGGGAGGTGTCGTCGGCGGGGCTGCTGCTGCGGACGGCGACCACCAGCCGGACACCGCGCCCCGGGGGTGTGGTGTCCGTGGGCTGCGGCGGAACACGGTCCAGGCGCGTGCCGTGGCCGCTGTGGCGGCCGGCCAGGGGGACCAGGACGTTGCGTACGCATCCCACGGGGTCGTTCGCCTCGTCCAGCGAGTCGACGACCACCGTGACCATCGGCCCGGGAGTCCCCAGGAACAGCCGCAGCCCGGCCTGCCACCTGCGCAGGGCGTCGGTGCCTCCGGCCGGATCCGCGCTCGCTCCCAGTTTCGTGGCGACGGCCCGCAGGAGGTCCAGGGGATCGCGGTTGTGGGCGGTCACCGCCACCGTTACCGAGCCTTCGTCGGGCACGGTCTCCGGCGGGCAGTGGCGGACCGCGGCCGCGAACCGGTCGGAGCGCCGGAAGCCCTCGTCGCCGAGGGTCACGGCCCGGCCGAGGATCGCCGACTTGCCGCTGGCGGCGATACCGGTGACGACCATGACGGCGGCCGGACCCCGCAAGAACGTGGCCAGGTCCCGGTTCAGCGGCCTGCGTCCGGAGAAGTACCAGCCGACGTCGGCGGCGGTGGGGCGGCCGCTGGCCTTCTCCAGCCAGTAGTCCAGGTGCTCCAGCGTCGGCGCGACTTCCTGCCGGCCCGGCTCCACGGCCGCCGCGACCATCCGGTATCCGGGGTTCGGCAGCGTCGCGGTCGGGACGTCTTGCTTGCCCGGCAGGAGTGCCCGGGGCCCCTCCAGCTTGCGGCCTTCCCGCTCGTTGATGGTCCGGGTGGCCTGCCTCAGGGCTCCGCTGAACTCTTCCATCGTCAGGAAGGGGCGGGTGATCTCTTCGCTGGAGCGCAGCAGTTCGTACGCCTCCCGGAGGATCGCCGCGAACGCGCCGCCCAGTACCTTGCGTCTGGGCCCCGCGGTCGCCAGTACGTGGAGCGTCGCGGACTCCGTGCGGTCCGTCAGGTCCCGTTCCATCGCCAGCAGTTCGGGGCCGACGTCCGAGGATTCGCACATGTTCACGATCACCAGAACGTCCTGGGAGAGCGAGTCCAGTGCGGCAGCGATGATCTCGGTGGTCCTCAGTCCCGTCGCGAGGAGCCGCTCGGTGCGGGTGTCGCGGAGCACCGCGTAGTGCGTCGCCGCCGCTGACGTGATCCCGTGCCCGGTCACGTACAGCACCAGCGGAACACCGGGCTCTACCTCCCGGATGCGCGAGGCGGCCAGGAAGCGCTCCACGTCGTGCCGGCTGGCCGGCGGGTACTCCGGTTCGACCTTCGTGAATCCCGGGCCGTCCGGGGGAGCCTTCACCCACCAGGCGGCGACGGCGTCCAGTTGCTCGTCCATCGCGGCCCGCATCTCGTCCGTGCCGTCTTCCAGCAGCAGGAGGAAGAGCGCCCCCGCCTCCGGCGCGGAGGAGCCCTCGGCAGCCTCCGGCACAGGAATCGGCTGCGCCAAGCCGATCTCGCCTCGCTGCCCGTTCACTTTCCCTATTGTTCACACCCATGGACCAGAATCAGCAGCTTCGGGTCACCGCGGCCGCCGGCATGGCCGGCGAGTTACCCGATCACGTCACCCAGGACGCCGTTGTGATCGTCCCCGGCATCATGGGCAGCGAACTGTTCGACACCCACACGAACAAGCACCTGTGGGGCCTGGAGGGAATCTCCTGGCTGCGCAAGGCGTGGACCAGCCCCAAGGGCCTTGAGGGCCTTCGGATGACCGACGAGGAACTCGACGGCAAGCACACCCGGATAAGGGCGACCGGCCTGCTCAAACACAGCGCCTGGACGCCCTATCTCGCGGGCTCCGAGCCCTACACCGACCTCGTGGAAACCGTCGGGACCAGTGTCGCCCACCCCGCGGCCGTCCTGGAGTTCGCCTACGACTGGCGCCTGCCCATCGCGGCCAACGCCCGCCTCCTGGCCGCGGCGGCACGCGAGCACCTGTCCTCCTGGCGGCTGCACCCCGCCCACGACACCGCCCGCCGGCACCGCGTCGACGAACGCGAAGCCCGGCTCGTCTTCGTCGCCCATTCCATGGGCGGGCTCGTGACCCGTGCGGCGCTGGACGACCGGTACGACAGCGACCTCCGGGGCGACACCCGCGGCGTCATCACCCTGGGCACCCCCTTCCACGGAGCGGTCAAAGCCGCGGTCATCCTCAACACCGGCCGAGGAACGCCCGTACCCCTCCCCCACCGCAGGCTCCGCGCCATCTGCGCGGACATGCCCGGCCTCCACGACCTGCTGCCGCAGTACAAGAGCCTGCGCAGCAACGGAGACGTGCGCCATCTGACACCCGGCGACATCACCTCCATCGGCGGCAACCCGGAACTCGCGCGCAACGCCGCCGTGTTCCACCGTAGTCAGAAGCCGATCAGCCTGCCCGACCACCGCTCCGTCGTCGGCGTCAACCAGCCCACCTGGCAGAACCTGACCATCCGTGACGGGCAGGTCGAAGCACACCTCGACGGCGCCCGGACCCACACCGACGGCACCTTCGTCCGCGACCACGACAAGAACATCAAGTTCTTCCGCGTCCACGGCGACGGCACCGTCTACAAGGAATCAGCCGCCATCGCCCCCGCGGTCACCGCGCTCCCCCTCCAGCACGGCGACGTCGCCAAGGCCCGGACGGCGCTCGAAGCCATCACCGAGATCATCCGCGAGGACGCCCACATGGGCCCGCCGCTGGGCGAAGCCGGATGCGGCCTGACCGCACCCGACCTCGTCGAAGCCGGCCGGCCGTGGAAGATCACCCTCAGCGGCATCGACTCCCTCGCCGGCATCACCTGCCGCCTCACCAGCCTCGAAGACCCCAAAGACCGGCAAGAACTCACCCTCAGCTGGGAAGACGGCCAAGCCCGCGCCGACGCGACCGTGACAGCGCCCAGCCTCTACCGGGTCTCGATCCGCACACCCGACGGGTTCACCATCACCCAGCTCGTCCTGGCCGACGAACCCGGCCAGCCGCTGCGGGAAGCCGAGGAGTAGCAGCGGTTTCCGAGCCGCCCACACGACCCACAGGGGGCAGGCGGCTCGGAGCAGCTCTGCCGGTACCTCTGCGGCATCGCTCCGCGGCTGTCGCTACACGGCGCCCGCCACGGTCAGGGCAGCGACCGGCAGGAGCAGCATCCACTGCGGCAGCCTGAGCAGTGGTCTCGGCCAGCCGACGGACAGGGTGACGGCCAGGAAGGCGATCGCGTACGCGGCGAAGTGCGCGGCCACGAACCAGGCCATCAGGCCGGTCGCTGACGTACCGTCGGCCAGCGCGAGGTAGATCAGGGCGGCTGCGGAGAGCACCAGGTCGACGCTCACCATGTGCCACACGGCATGGAGGACGCGCTTGGGTTCGTCGGCGAGTCCGCAGGACAGCAGCGGGCGCACCACGTCGCGGTGCCCGCCGACGATGTGCGCCGCGGCCACGCCGAACGTGGTGATGCCCGCCGCGAGAAGCCAGCCGTTCATCGGATCTCGATCCCTTGGGCTATGACAGCGGCCAGCCGGCCGGCCAGCTGAGGGTCGGGCTGTTCCCCGACCAGACCGACGTGGAAGAACACGGCTCCCGCCATGGTGTCCAGGACCAGGTCCACAGGCGTGCCGGCCGCGATTTCATCGCGCTCCACGGCGCGCTCGAAGACGATCAGCAGCCGCTCCTTCGACGGGGCCAGGAAGTCGCTGCGGATGCGGGCCTTCAGCACCGGGTCGGCGGCGAAGTCGGCGAGCAGCCCCGGGAGCGCGGCTGCGGCGGCAGGTGCGTGGAACTCGTCCACCAGGCCCCGCAGCAGTGCGGTCAGGTCCCCGGCCAGCGTTCCGGTGTCCGGGACCGGAGCGTGGTCGGTGGTCGTGAACACGACCTCGAAGACCAGCTCCGGCTTGCCCCGCCACCGCCGGTAGATCGTGTCCTTGCCGACACCGGCACGGGAGGCCACCGCCCCGATCGACGTCGCGGCGTACCCCACCTCGCCCAGCAGCTCGGTGACCGCGCTGACGATCGCCTCGTGCGAGCGGGGATCCCTGGGACGTCCTCTGGAGGACGGAGAGAAGCTCATATCCATTTACTTTACGGGTCGACCCGTATGGTAAACAACCCCCGGATGAGAATCCCCAGCAGCACGCGTGCCCTCAAAGGCGGCTGATTCCTTCGCTGCTCAATGGCTCGGTGTCCTAATGTCGCCGCATGCGACGAAGGACAGGACTGCTGTTGGCCGGGGCTACGGCCCTGGCCTGGGGCGAGTGGTCGAACTGGCGCTGGTCTCGAGCCCTCGTGGGGACCGGCACGGGCGCTTCCGAAGCCGTGGTCGTGCTGGGCTACCGGAACCCACAACCGACGGCGAACTTCATCAACCGCTGGCGAGTTCGTGCCGGGATCCGGTCCCTCGCCGACAACGGGTGCGCCGGGAATCGCGTGATCTTCAGCGGCGGTACCACCGGCAGCAACGGTGCTACGGAGGCCCGGTTGATGGCCGACTACGCGAAGTCGGTGCTCGGGTTCGACGTCACAATGCTTCTCGAAGACCAGAGCGCGACGACCTGGGAAAACATCACGAACGTGATCCCGCTGCTTGAGGATGCAGACCGCATCAAGATCGTCTCCCAACCGGCTCACGCGCTCAAGGCTCGTGCGTACTTGCGGCGGCAGCGCCCTGATCTCGCCGAGAGGCTCGTGCGAGCGGATGACTACCGTCTTGGTGAGTGGATGGCCGGTAAACCGCTGCTGGCTCTGTACGGGCTCTGGACGCTCCGCGGCCTCACGGTCGAAGAACGCAAGGCCGTGCGGTAGACGGCCGCTCTCGCTTCGGCGTCACATGTCGCCGCCGGCTGACCACGCCTGAGGAGCCGGCTGACCACGCCTGAGGACCAGGCTGACCACGCCTGAGGACCAGGCACCTTTCACGAGGTGGACCGGCACCGGCGGCCATTTCCCCTGCCGGCCAAGGGCCCGCGCCTCACGCCAGGTTCTGGCTGACTGCGAGAGAGAAGGCCGGCGGATATACTGGACGCCAACTGTTACTCAGGCGCAGAGGGCCCCCACCTTGGTGGGGGCCCTCTGTATTCGTCCCGGCGGGTTCGCGGTCACGCGACCTGGAGCTTCGGCCTGCCGGTCGGGGCCGGCGGGGCTTGCTGGTACGTCGGCAGCTTCAGGTTGGGAAGGTCTCCGGCCTGGATCCGTGCGAGGGCGGCCCGGAACGCCGCTTCCATGGCCTCAGGGCTCTCGTACTTCGCCGCGAGCGGGTGAAGCCGGTAGGAGTTGCCGTTCCGTTCCTCGCTGCGCGGCCTGAGGACGATGTTGAGGTCACACAGGGGCGCCATGAGTCCGCTCACGGCCTGGGGTGTGACACCGTACTCAGCCGCCATGTCCTTCTGCCGGACCGGCAGCGCTCCCCCGAAGTCGCTGCGGGAGACGAGGTACTGGAGGAACTTGACGGCGGACCCTGACAGCGGCAGGGCCCAGATGCGCTCCGCGACGATCGGAGACATGACGTTAGCCATGGGATGGCCTTCCTCGTGAGCGGTCGCCCGTGCGCGGGCATGGCAGCACTATCACCCGGTACGTTTCCTTCCGCGAAAGCTGGCTTCGGCACCGAAGTCGAGGTCCAGCTCCTCCTGGTGGGCGCCTTCCGGTCCCACCGCGTAGGGGAATGCGCCGGGGTCGTGGTCGTGCTTGTCGGCGATTTCGGCGAGTACTTCGTGCTGGGCCGTGCTGTTGCCCTGGAACCACAGGCGCACGTTGATCTGGATCCGGCCGTTGCCGGCCTTCTCCACCCAGTTGTATCCGCACAGCGCCTGCACGGCACGGTTCACGGTGGAACGGGTGATCATCTTGCCGCCCTTCTGCGCGGCGATCTTGTTCAGCCCGTCGGTGATCTCCTGCTGGGTGTACTGGGCGATGCCAGTACCGGGTACCTGCCCTCCGGCCACGAACAGGAAGACGCAGAGCTGGGACTTGGTGATGCTGTTGGCGACGGCCAGCTGCGCGAGGAGCTGGGTGAACCAGTTGCTGGCGAGGCTGTAGCCGGCGCCGCCGGCCATGTCGTGGACGGACCTCGGGTCCGCGGCGTATTCGAAGTGGACGCCCTTGAGGCGACGGCGGCCGCCGGGGTCGGTGGCCTGTGCGACCGTCTCCCCGAGCTGCTGGCCGAGGACGGCCAGGATGTCCCCGTATTCGGCGTCGTTCCCTGCCGCGGCGGGTGCCGGGACAGGCCGGGGCCCGCGCTGTCGACGACGGGCGGGCGGATCAGATGTCACAGGACCTCCTTGTTACTCAGGCGGTCTGAGACTACCGAAAAATCAACGTGGGCTTGTCTTTTGGTGCACCGGCGCGCCGAGAGGCGCCTCTGATGCGCGAACCGCGCGGAGCAGCTCCAAAAGTACACACCACGTGAAGTTTTGCTGCGCCGAAGGCCCGAAAGTACACGCCTGCTTGATTCTATGTGTCGCCATTGCGGCACATTGCAGTGCGGCCGCGAGGAGCGCTTGTCCGGCTTCCGCCTCAGCCCTTGACGCTCTGACCTGCAGTGATCCATCGCGGCAACAAGGCTGCAGAAAATCAACTGTTGCTTGATTTTTTTCCCAAATGTGCCCGCCAGGTACACATTTCACGTCGCGGAATGTGCCCTGGGTAGCACACTCATGCTCATAAACATGCAGGTCAGAGGGCTATGAGCGCCGCGCTCTCTTACTACAAGAGCAACCCGCAACCGGCCGCGCCTTCATATGCCCTTCAAGTCCCATCGGGCGGTGATGGGCAGGCGGCACGGTGAGACCTCTTGCTGTGCAACTACTCCGCCCTCCCCTCCCCCACCCTGGCCACAGCACCTCAACTCCGTAGTGGCGCTCCCGGCCGACATTTGACGGGCAGTCCCCCACATCAGCATCAGAAGGCGTCGGCCCCTTGTGGCTTGAGGCCCTCGTGTCCAGGGAGGGCGCCCCGCGCCCGACCGGTGCGGCGGCGACCGTTAGGGAGTCGGCGCAGGACATGAGGGTGAGCGGGTCCAGGGCGCCGGAGCGCCTGGCGAGGGGGTCTGGGGGGCGAGGAGCCCCCCATGCCACGGCCGGTCCAGCGCGGCCAGGCGCTGGCGGGGTCCAGGGGCTGGCCCCTGGGATTGACGGGCCGTCACTTAATTGCGGACAAGATTCCGGATTCAGCAGCCATCAGCTGTGGCGGCCGTGATGCCGAAGGCAGGCTGCACCGGCCGGAACCGGCGGCAGGACCAGTAGGGGATCTACTGAGACGAGACGCCCAACTCACTACGGAACAAGTTCGCGAAAAGCTCAAACTGGGTCATAAGCGACCCACAGAATGGCACCTTGAAGGCTCTATCTCGAAGCTCCTGGAGTGATCTGACCATCCCATACCCGCGACGCCGCCAGAGGGGCTTCCAGGCCCTTCGGCCGGGTTCGGTGCAGTGTGAATCGGCTACGACGTCACCCCAACAGCCCAGCAGGGCCTGGCAGGGTGTGTGTCATGAGCTCCGAGCCTGCGCGTCCCGAACCGGTCCGCCGCCACCACGACCACGGCATGTGGCTCGTCCAGTTCACCGCCCGGATCCTCGTGGTCTGCCCGCGGTGCGGTGGCCGCGCGGTCGTCGTGCCGCTCCCCGGCCTTGCGGCACCGAAGTACTTCAGCGCGCTGCTCTTCCTCCCCCGTCGCCTCTCCTGCGCGGGCTGCGGCGCGGTCGCCGACTGGACGGCCGACGAGCGGGGCGCCGGTCTGGTCGGCGCGGCGCCCGGTGGTACCGAGGACCCGTTCTTCCGGAGGCCGCTCTGGCTTCAGACGCGTTGTGCGGGGCGGACGTTGTGGGCCTACGACGCGGACCATGTCGAGGCCCTCGCCGCTTACGTGGGTGCCCGGTTGCGTGAGCGTCACGCCTCCCCCACCATGTCGATGTTCTCCCGGCTGCCGGCCTGGATGAAGTCCGCGGATCGACGCGACGACATGCTGGCCGGCTTGGAAACCCTCCGGGCCCTCTCCCTGCACTCACGCCCCGCCGACCGTTCCGACGCTGCCCACGAACGCGGCGACCACCCGCGCCATCACGACAGCATCCTCTTCCGCGGAGGCGCGTACTAGGGCCTGTTGGGAAAGTGCGGCCCCGCCCAGGAACGTCTGGCACCGCCGTGCTGGTTGTCAGTGGGTTCTCGTAGGCTCTCGGCGATCTGATCGAAGGGATTGCCATGGAAGACCCGACGGGTATCGCAGCGCTGGCCAGGATTATCCCTCCGGATCTTGGCACTGACGAGGAGATCGACTGGGCGGCCGCGGAGGTGCGGTGGGGCACGCGGCTCCCGCGGGACTACATGGCCTTCATGTCTGTGTGGGGCGCCGGCTCCTTCGAGGAGGTCTGCATTCTCATGCCCTTGCCGAAGGAGTACATCCAGTGGGATCCCGGGACCTTCGAGGAGGAGACGGAGAACGCCCGCTATACCTGGGAGATGCTGGATGGCCAGGAAGGCCTCGACATCAACCCGGACCACATCCTCGCCTGGGGTGTCACCTCCGGCGCGGACATCCTGTGCTGGCTGACCACCGACCCCGACCCTGATCGGTGGCCGGTCCTGGTCTGCGGTCGCCACACTCGTGAGGACTTCACCCTGTTCTCCTGCGGCATGGTCGAATTCCTCCGCAAGCTGCTCCTGGACGAGTTCGACCCTTACCCGATCAGCATCGGCCTCCGCGACGCCTCACCACGCTACGTGCACTGGCTGATACAGCAGCATCGGTGGAAGGCGGGCTTGGACCGGTACTCCGGTGAACTGCGGTCCGCCAACCAGTAGGGGTGTCGCGGCCCTGCCGGTCACAGCCACTCGTTTATGGCTGCGACCAGCACGATCGCGTGATATCGGACGGCGAGTTTGTCGTACCTCGTGGCGACTGCGCGGTGGCGCTTCAGGCGGTTGATTCCGCACTCGACAGCGTGGCGCTCCTTGTAGTCGTCGTTGTCGAATTTCGGCGGGCGACCGCCCCAGGAACCGAGCTTCTTGCGGTTGCGGACCTGGTCGGCCTTCTCCGGGATGGTGCATCGCACACCTCGTCTGCGTAGGTAGGCGCGGTTCGCGCGGGAGCCGTACGCCTTGTCCGCGCGAACCTTGTCCGGTTTCGTGCATGGTCGGCCCAGTCCGGTTCGGGGCACCCGGATACCGTCCAGCACCAGCTGGAACTGAGGACTGTCGTGTCGCTGGTCGGCGGTGACGAGCAGGGACAGTGGTTTCTGTCCCTGCTCGACCGCCAGATGCAACTTGGTCGTCAGGCCGCCGCGCGAGCGCCCGATGGCGTGGTCGTCGGGCTCGGTGTCGATGCCTCCGGGAGGCTCCTTCTGCAGGTCCCCTCTTTTGCGCGCTCCGGCGGCGTGCTGGTGGACCCGAAAGATTGTGGAGTCCACGCTGACATCCCACGTGATCAGACCTTGTGCGTCGGCTTCAGCCTGCAGCTTCTCGAAGATCCGATCCCAGGTGCCGTTGCGCTGCCATCTCCGGAACAGGTCATAAGCTCGGTCCCATGGCCCGTAGCGCTCGGGGAGATCCCGCCACGGCGCCCCGGTCCTGGTCCTCCACCGTATGCCGTCGATCAACTGCCGATGTGTCCAGATCCGAGGGCGGCCGGGCTTCTTTCCCACCGGTACCAACCGCTCCAGACGCTCCCACTGGTCGTCCGTCAGATCACCACGTCCCACGGCTGACGATCATCCGCGGCCTTGATCAACTTTCGCAACAGGCCCTAGACCGTTCCTTCACGGCCACCCCAGACACTTGCGCAGCACGGCCAGATCCCCGGCATCCGGATCGCCCAGGAGCACGTACAGTTCCGGTCTCTCGTCCGTCCCCGCCACCGCCCACCTCGGCCGCGAGCCCTCGCAGTCGGGGTATGGACAGATCGACGCCTGCTCGGAGGCCGTGGGCCGCCTCCGAGGCCTTTCAAGTCCCGTGCCCGGAGCCGCGGTCCGACGGAGTGGGCCCGCTCCAGGACCGGTGGTTGGTACGTCTCTGATGTGGCTCCGAGGAAGAGGGTGCCGATCACCGCGACCACGGTCGGCCCCGATGCCCACCATCGCACCTTGCCCTGCATGCCTGCCGCATCCGTGCCACCACCGCGACCCCTGCGGGCAGTACTCCAGCAGTCGTGATCCACCCGAAGGTCGCGGGGTAAGAGGTGCCGGCGTACAGGGAGATCGGTGCGGCGTGTCCGGCCGAGAGCAGAGCTGCGCTCCCCCGATGGTTTCCGCGCCGGGTGCGAGGGACGACCTCCTGGAGTCGCGGCAAAGTCTCCTCAGCGGCCGGTGCGGCACAATCACCAGATGAACGGCAAGCAGATCACCCATCGCACCGCGGACGGCGTCCGCATACCCGGCACCTGGCGGCACGCCTTCATCTGCAACGGAGGCAGCTACTTCCTCACCGACCTCTTCATCTACGCCGACGGGCTCATCGACTGCTGGGGTCTGGTCACGCTGGAGGAGTTCGAGGAGAAGCTCCGCACCGGCTGGGTGGCCACCACCCTCCCGGAGGGCGCCCAGGCGTCGGCGCACGAACTGGCGTCCTGGAAGTTCAGCGAACCCCGGACAGGGCTCACCCCGGAATTGCTCCTGGCCGAAGTCCGCGACTCCATCGACCAGCTGAACGGCCGCCCCGACTCGACCGGCCGTTGCCTGGCAGCCGTCGACGCATTCCTCGCCGACCGGACAGAGGAGAACCGGGCCGCGGCCCGCGCCGCCTTCCTGGCCATCCCGACGACACAGCGCCGCTACTCGCTGGGCGACATGGACAGCAAGGACTGGCCGCTGCGGGTGCTGGTTGCCGGGCCCGGCAACCGGACCTACCGGCCGGCTGACCCGCCAGTCACCGAGGAGGCGTACGGCAGGGCCCTCGCGTACTTCGAAGAGCGCGCCCGGCGGAGTACCGACTACCGCGCACGCGTCCCCGCGGACGGCCCGGCGACTCCGCACGCCCCGGCGGTCCAGCTCGACCAGACCTTCCCGAACGAGCCGCTGGCCGACCCCGGCCGACTCGCACTGCGCAACGACTACCCCGCCCCGATCACCGTCGGAGAGGCCACCTACCCCTCCGTCGCCCACGCCTACTGGGCCCTGTCCGTCGCGCTGCCAGAGGTCCGCAGCGAGATCACGTCGGCGGACTCTGCCATGGCGGCGCGCAAGCTCGCGGCCGGGACACCGCTGCGCGGGGGCTGGGAGCAGGCCCGCACCGCGGTCATGACCAGCCTGCTGCGGGCCAAGTACGACCAGCACCCCGAGCTCGCCGAAATCCTGATGGCCACAGACGACGCCACCGTGATCTATGACGACCTGCATTCGGCGTTCTGGGGTGACAACGCGGGCCGGGGCCGCAACTGGACAGGCCGCCTCCTCGAACTCGTCCGCTCAGAACTCCATATGCGGCGAACCCCGATTCCCGGGCTGTGACCGAACCAGACGTATGGACTCCCCCAGGGCCCGGCCATGCGACCCGGGAACCCGGGGACGGGACGACTGCCGGGGTGCTAACGGC
This sequence comes from Streptomyces sp. NPDC006512, assembly GCF_040611935.1. Taxonomy (NCBI): domain Bacteria; kingdom Bacillati; phylum Actinomycetota; class Actinomycetes; order Kitasatosporales; family Streptomycetaceae; genus Streptomyces; species Streptomyces sp. NPDC006512. The sequence goes on from NZ_JBEXPG010000026.1 coordinate 89,457, forward strand.
GTTAGCACCCTGAGGGATAGCCGGGGTGCTAACGCCGTTAGCACCTTGGGTGCTCTGCTCTGCTCTGCTCGGCCGACCGCAGTCCTACGGCCGACCCCATGTCGGGACGCGCTGACCACCAGCCTCACTCGGGGCGGCCGCCGGACCGGTACTCACGCTGTCAGCAACACGGACCCGAAACGTGACTGAGCCCGCCCGGAATCCGGGCGGGCTCAGTCACGTTCCAGCTGTACTGCTACTCCTCGCCGTGTGCGGCCAGGAGCCGTTCCACGAGGAGTTCGCGCTGTGCGGGGTCCATCTTCTCGAGGAGGATGTCGGCCACGGCGGCTCCGTCATGCCAAGGCATCCGGGGAATCGAGCGGACGTCCATGAGGAACGGGGCGCCGGCCGCTTCCGAGGACGGCGGGCCAGGTTCCGCGTTCTCGCTGCCCTGTACCTCGTGGCCGACCGGGGGAGTGGCAGCTTCAGAGGCGGAGGGGGTGCTAACGGCGTTAGCACCCTGAGGGGTGGCGGGGGTGCTAACGGCGTTAGCACTGTGAGGGGTCGGCGGGGTGCTAACGGCGTTAGCACCCTGGGTGCTCTGCTTGCGCCGCTTGGTCTCAGCGCGCTTCGCCAGGGCTTCCTCGGCCGCGCTCTGCTGCTGCTGCGCAGGAAGCTGGCCCACGTTGCGGGCGATCTCCACCGGAAGCGTCCGGTCCTCGACCGCCTCCTGCAGCTCTGGGGTGAGCTTGAGCAGAGCAATCCGCTGGGTGACCCACGGGCTGGACTTGCCCAGAGCACGCGCGACGGCTCGCTGGGATCCGTGGACGTCGACGAGGCGCTGGAGTGCCTTCGCCTCGTCGAGGGGGTCGAGGTTCTCGTGCTGCACCGCCGCGATGAGGGCGGTCTCGAGGAGGGTGTCGGCGTCCTGCGCGAGGGAGTCGTCGACGTGGACGGGCAGCTCGTCCAGCCCGGCGAGGTTCGCGGCGGCCAGGCGCCGGTTGCCGTCGACGACGATGTAGGCGGCCTGGCCGATCTGCTCTTCGTGGCCGGGGTGCGCGGCGAGGAAGGCCTGCCGTGTGACGGCTGCGAGGGGCTGGATGACGCCTCGGGAGGTGAGGCTGTCGGCCAGGTCCTTGACCGACTTGAGTTCCTCGCGCGGGTTGTAGGGGTTGTGCGCCAGGGCGTCCAACGGAACACGCAGGGTGCCGGTCGGGGCGGCGGACGAGGGCTCGGCGGCGGGAGCGTCCTGGCCGGCGAACCGTGCGAAGGACGCCGCGCGGCTGCTCATGGGCTGGGCGACCGCGTTGAAGGTGGGGGAGTCGCCGAGCATGTCTGCCTTGCTCATGCGGTCTTCACCCCCCGGGCGATCTGCCGCATCTGGTGGGACTGTTCGCAGTCGGGTGCGTAGTCGAGGAGCGGGCGCTGCTTGCGTACGGCTTCGCGCTGTTCCTTGACGTCGGGGACGACGGCGAGGACCGGGGGAGTGCCGAGTGACTTCCACTTGTCGAGGGAGGACGTCGCGATGTAGCCGCGGCGGCTGTCGAACTTGTTGACGACGAGGCCGAGCTGCTCGATCTCGATGTCGAAGTCGCGGGAGAGGGAGTCGATCTGCTGGATGAGCATTCCGTACGCCTGGGCGGAGGTGTCCTCGGCTTCGACGGGGATGACGAGGCCGGAGGAGCCGGGCTTCTCCCCGTCACGCTGGCGGCCGTAGTTGAGAGCCGCGTCCATGGCGAGCCCGAGGCTGGGGGGCGAGTCGACGACGATGACGTCGAAGTGCTCCTCGAGGGGGGCCAGTGCCCGCTCGAGTGCGGCCTCGCGCGGGCCGCGGAAGACGGTGAGGCCGGAGTCGAGGAGGAACGCGTCGAACGCGGCGGGCAGGATCCGCAGGCGGCCGCCGAAGCGGTCACCGCCTATGGCCACGGTGAGGTCGAGGAGTGACTGCTTGGCCTGCTCGCGGTGCAGCATGTGGGTGATGAGGCTTTCCTCGCCGGCCGGGATGGCGGTGAGGCCCAGCTGGTGGGTGAGGTGGCCCTGGGGGTCGTAGTCGACGAGGAGGACCCGCAGGCCGCCGATTCCCGTCGAGGCTGTGGCTCCGGTGGCGGACGGGTCTTCGGCGAGTGCCTCGGCGAGGCCGGCGGAGACGGCCGTCTTGCCGACGCCGCCCTTCTGGTTGCAGACGATGATCCGCCGGGTGGCCTTCTGTGCTTCGGCCGGGTTGTCGGCGAGCCAGAGGACCACGGACTGGGCGAGTCCCTGAATGTAGGAGACGCCTCGCTCACCGCAGTCGTCCTTGAAGTCCTCGTAGAGGCCCTCGGGAAGGTAGGTGCCGAAGGAGTCGGCTCCGGCGGTGTTGACGGTGGGGAGTTGGTCCCGGCAGTCACGCCAGGCCTGGATACCGGCAGCGACCGCGTCCTGCATGTCGGTCTGGAGCTGTGCTGCACGGATCTTGAGTGCCTGCTGAAGGTGCGCGGGCAGCTTCGAGACGAGCTTCTCCCGATCAGCACCCGAGTTCGGAGATGACATGCACGGCAGCATACTGCCGTGGCAGGTAACACCGGGGATCCAATAGACGCGTTTTGCTAACTTTCTGCGGCAGTTTTTACTCCAGTGCTAACGCCGTTAGCACCCTGCTGGGGTGCTAACGGCGTTAGCACCCCTCTCAACTACGGGCAGACCGCCGCCCAATGGCGCGGGAAGACGGGCTCCGACGCCGCCCGCATCCGCCGGTCCAGGTACGTCGCCAGTTCAGGGCACGAGACCGAGTCGGTACCACCTGGGCCTGGTTGCCACGGTCCCTGTCAGCCCCGCGTTCAGAGCCAGGCGAGACGGGGGCGGTTCCGTGGCCGCCGGCAAGGGAGAGCGGATGCCTCCCTGGTCTGGGCGGGGGTGGTTCCGGCCCGACCGGCGTCGAGGCATGCTGAGGACCACATGCGCAGCCGGCCAGCCCGGACCCGTCTCAGCGGATAGCCCCGCAACTGTCCTGCCCGCAAAGCCGGGTGCACATGACCCCGTACTCCGGGGAGCACCTACGGCAATGCGCGGACAGGTATGCCGACGACGACCAGGAACCAGTCCGAGGTGCGCCCAAAGCCTGGTGAGGCGTGTGACCGCAGGGTTCCACTGGGGGTCGAAGGGGGAGAGCGGCTCGTCCGGTGCGGACGTCGTGGTCAGGACCTCGTCGGCGGAGGCCGGCGGCTCGACCTGGACGAGTGTCAGATCGTGGCGCACGGCCTCGCGGAACCTGTCCCGGTATCCGGCGACAGTGGCGGCGGTGAAGACCCAGCCGGAGTCGCCGCTCCGGGCGAGGTCGAAGACCAGGCGCACGGCGTTCTCGTCGGCGAGGGTGCGGTGGGCGACGCTCCTCTCGGCGCCGGGGCCCGCGGTTCGGTGCCGGGGCCCGCGGTCCGGATGCCCTCGTTGAGGCTGAGGTCGTCGAGGAGTCAGGTCAGTTGGGGGTCTTCCACGTGTCCGTAGGCGAGCGCGCGCAGAGCGGGCCAGAGCATCGGGGGTCCCTTCGTCAGGTGTGGCGGTAGTGATCATGAATCGGTGGCCGTGTTGGGCCAGAGGTGGATGGGGTTGCTCCAGGCCCGCCCGCCGGCGGTGTCCTCCACCGTGACCCGGCAGAAGCCGCCGCGGAACATCGCCAGCGGCAGGGTGCAGTCCGTCAGGTTCTTGCCCTGAACGACCTGTGCTCCGGGGGCGCTTCCCGTGATCAGGACCTTGCGGGCAGGGGAGCAGCGGACGGTGATGTGCTCGCCCGTCAGGCTGACGTGGAGCAGTTCGGGGCCGGTGGAGGAGTAGTAGTGCCCGGCCTTGAGGGAGGCCAGCAGGTGGTCCGGATCGAGTGAGGGGGCGCGGACCTGGATCCAGGCGGCACAGCCCGGCGGATCCTGGGGCTGGAGGTGTGCATCGTCGGCCGCATAGGCGTGCAGCCGGTGCCCCCGGTTGAGGAGGACATCGGTCAGATGCCAGCTGTCCCCGCGGTCTTCGCGGGCCGCGAGGGCGTTGTACACCTCCACCGCGTGTGCGGCGTCCAGACTTTCGGCGTCCGCGATGCTCAGGAGAGAAGCTGCCGGGTGGGCCATGCCCACGTAGGCTCCGGCGGCACGGGCCCGAAGGGCCAACTGAGGCCCTGTCTCCTGCGGCGAGGGCGGTGCGAAGCCGAGGGGGAGCCCGACGGCGACGATGTGCCACTCCGGACCGGCCTCCGTACGCGGCGCGTGCAGCTCGGCACCGAGCAGGGTGGTGAATCCCTCGGTGCGCAGCGACGTGGTGTCCGTTACCGGGAAGCCGTACTCGGGCCGGAAGTGGTCGGTGACGGCAAGGAAGTCGTCTCCGGCGTCCCGGTAGTACTGCGCCGTGGCCTCGGGGGACAGGGCGCCGTCGGACCGGTCGGAGTGCGTGTGGAGGTTCCCTCGCCAGAAGCGGCCCGGCTGATCGAAGGGCAGGCTCTGCATCCGATTCCTCCTGAGGTTGATCAGACAGGTTGCTCGGCTTGCTGCGCCCATGTTGCCGTGAGGCGATCAGCACGCGCAGCCGGATTTGGCTGGTGGTGGACGCGAGCTTCAACGCTGGCGTTCGGCGGCCGCAGCGAGGCCGCCTGGCCGCTCGCACAGCGGGCGCGGAGAGCCGTACCTCAGGCCGGGGGCTGCTCGACCACGGCGTCGCGCCGGTCGTCCCAGCCCGTGCAGTGGGTCGTCACACGGCGGTCGCCCAGCCACCGGACGGTGATCAGCCACGACGACCAGGTCGGGCGCGGCCCCCGGTCGATCCCGACGACGTAGTACTCCTCGCCGTGCACACCCAGCTGGTAGCCGCCGACAACGCGGCTGCCATCCATACCTTTGCCAGCTGCGAGTGGATCAGGAAGAGCCAGCCGCTCTGCCTGGGTCAAGTACATGCTGGCGACGAAGCTGGTCGACCAGCTCCTAGAGGCTGCCGACGAGAAGCAGCTGACCAAGACGATCGCCCGCGATGGCCGCGTCGACCTACCATCAACGAAGTCGGCTACATGGAACTCGACTGCCGTGGCACCGAACTCCTCTTCCAGGTTCTGACCGAACGCTAGGAGAAGAACAGCGTGGCCATCGCCGCGAACGAGCCGTTCAACGGCTGGACCAAGACGTTCACCAGCCCCCGCCACTGCGCGGCCATCATCGACCCACTCACCTTCAACGGCACCATCATCGAGACCAGAACCGATTCCAACCGCCTCGCCAGCACCCGATCCGCGCCGAAGCCGCGGCCATTTGATCTTGCCTTGTCTGTCTGCTGGCCCCGTCGTCGGCGAGGTAGATCCCGGACGAGAATCGGAGCCCAGGACTGTTGCCCGAGGAGATGGCTGTGAGGAACACACTGAACTTGTGGCGTCGGGAGCTCGGAGATGTGCCCGAGTCGGTTTGGCGACAGACCAATCTCGATGTGCTGATCCTCGCTGACAACGGACTCACAGCCCTCCCAGCGGACATCGGGCAGCTCCACCGGCTGAAGACCCTGGACCTGGGCCACAATGCGCTGGCGTCGGTGCCCGAAGAACTCGGCGAGTTGACTGAGCTCAGCGACTGCCTCTACCTGCACGACAACCAGCTGTCTCGGATACCCGATTCTCTGGGGAACCTGACCCGGTTGCGTTACCTCAACGTCGGTGAGAACTCCCTCACCACCCTGCCGGAGACCATCGGTCGGATGAGCAGCCTCATCGAGCTCAGGGCGCAGCACAACCAGCTCACCGCCCTGCCCGATAGCATCGGCCAGCTTCGCTGCCTGCGTGAGCTGTGGCTCCGAGGGAACGCAATCGAGCACCTGCCGTCGTCGGCAGCCGAGCTGCATGAACTGCGCTACCTGGACCTACGCGAGAACTCCCTGACCGGGGTGCCAGAGTCCCTGGCCGGCCTCCCGCAACTGCGGCAGATCGACCTGCGGAGCAACCGCCTCGGCCAGTTGCCGGACTGGCTCGCCCTGATGCCATCGCTGGAGAAGCTGGATCTGCGGTGGAACGAGGTCGATCCCTCCCTGCCGCTCCTCAGTGAGCTGGAGCGGCTAGGCTGCCTCGTCCTGACCTGACACCGACGCCCCCCTCGCGGCACAGTGCCGCTCTTTCTCGGGTTCTGGCTCAAGTTTGTGGTCGATCACGTTGCGCATCGCCCGCGTCTCATGCGATCCGAGGGTGCTGCATGGGACCGCGCGCCATACGCACGTTGGGCAACCTGTCTCGCCACAGTGCACGCTCGCCCGTGAGCTGGAACCCGTGGCGCTCGTAGAACCGGATCGCTCTCCCGTTGTACTCGGTCACCCACAGGTGCAGGGGAGCACCGTCCGCCCATAGGAAGAACTCACCCATCAGCTGACCGCCGATGCCATGGCCTTGGACTTCGTTCAGCAGATACATCGGTCCGAGGGTCACGTAGGTCTGGAGCCAGGCCCTGAGCTGCATACGGCCCACGGCTGCGGCATCGTCGGGACTGGGCGCTTCGATTCGGTGGACCACGTGCACCATTCTCCGAGGTGCAACCGACCTGCCGCACGCGGTTGTGCCACTGCTGGCCTGTCGATACCCAGAGGCAGCCAACGTCTGTCGGCGATCACAGAGCGGCAGGACATAAGCGGCCTGACCGAGGTCCGTTCCGTCCCCCTGGCGTGCGCGCAGCAGATTCGGGGCCCCTCCATTGCTGGCCCCCGGCGGTCCCGACGTCAGCAGCACAGCCTTCGCTCCGCGCGGCAGGTCCGCACACTTGCCCTTCGCCTCTTCCAGGATGGCCCGCCGGCCTCTCCCACCTCGCCGCAGTCGCGGCGTGGTCAGGACCGCTGGCGACGCAGGGTGATCTCCTGGTAGTCGGCATCGGCGATCTGCCCGTTGAGGAGGGCAATGGCCAACACGTCAGGGGTGTTGTCCTGGTGGGTCGGCAGGGTGTGGGCCGGATCGAAGTCGGTCTCCTCCAGCGGCCATGCCGCGACAGTCTCGATCATCTCGGCCCGAGTGACCTCACCGTCCGCGTAGCTGGCGAGGTAGGCACGCAATGACATCATCAGGTAATTCCCTTCGGTTCATGATCGAGGGTCAGTCTGCCAGGAGTAGCGCGGCAGGGTGGTGGGTCGTCGGCGGAGCCCGCTGCTGGTGCTTCTGGTGCGCGGATGGCGGAACACCTCAGTCGGTACCCTCCGGGGCGCGCCGCGCACGCCCCGGAGGGCCGTGTGTCAGCTCGGGCGCTCGTAGTTGGTCAGGATGCAGCCCTCGACCTGGGACTTCTCCAGCCGGTAGCCGGCCGGCGCGGTGAAGCCGGTCTCGCAGTTCAGGTACAGGAACTGGAGCTGGTACAGCCCGCGGCGGACGTTCGCGTTGTTGGACTCCACGGCGATGTTCGTGCCGACCAGCAGCTTGCTCGCAGTGGCCTTGAGACGCCCGTCGTCCTTCAGGTCGGCCAGCTGCGCCGCCTTGGCCTTGGTCTGGAGGGTCTTCATGTCGGAGACGGTGTCCAGCCAGTTCAGGTTGTGCGCGCGCTGCTCCCCGCCGAGCTGGCCGCAGACCGCTCGCTGCTTGACGCCCCAAGCGCTCGCGGGGCCGTCGACGACCGGCATGTAGTCGATCGACCGTACCTGCTCGTCGGTGACCGTCATGCTCGTGCAGTCGACCGTGTGCGGGCTGACGAGCTTCTTCAGCTCGGCGATGCTGCCGGCGCTCGGCAGGCCCAGGCTGCCGGTGGACGGCTGGCCCGGCTTCGCGGCTCCCTCGGTGGAGGGGTCGCGGACCGCCCCGCGGTGGGGGCTGCCCTGGCCGTCGGGGCTGTTGACGTAGTCGGTGAGGAAGCAGCCCTCGACCAGGGCCTTCTCCTTCTTGAACCCCTCCGGGACGAAGACGTCGGGGTTGCAGCTCAGGATGCGCAGGTCGGAGTTGGGCGGGTCGACCAGGGACACGGCGGTGGCGGTCTTGAGCGCGGTCAGGGCGAAGGTCTTGCCCACGACCGTGCGGCTGGCGAGGTCGGTGTCGTACCGGCCCTCGGCGAGCAGCTTCGCGGCGTGGTCCTTGGCGGCCTGCTGGAAGGCCTTCATGTCCGGGGTCAGGAAGAGGACGATCTCGCCCTGCGCCTTCTTGTCGGTGCAGACGCCGCGCTCCGTGATGCCCCAGTCCCCGGCACCGATGAACCCGCTCAGCGGCACCCGGCTGTCGTTCGGGTCGGTGCTGAGGTTCTCGCAGGACGTGTACTGCTGTACGTGGGCCTGCGCCCCGGCCAACGTGGCGGGCGCGGCGCCGGCGCCGGCGGCCGTGGGGGAGTCGGGGGCAGCGCCCCCAGCGCTCGCGGAGGGGCTCGCGGAGGGGCTCGCGGCGGGCGGGCCCGGCTTGGGGGAGTCCTCGCAGGCGGTGGCGAGGGTGGTGAGCGCGGCGAGGGCCGCGGTCGCGGCGGATATCCGCTGGAGGCGCATGGGTGTCTTCCGTCGGCTGGACACGGCACGGGGGATGGCGTGCCCATGCTAAGGCCTGGTCTGCAAGATTGATCTTGTGGCAGGTTGAGGTGAGTTGACGGAGGCGGCGTGGGAGTGGATGGAGCCCCGACCACCGGCCCCGAACAAGGGCGGAGCTGCTGCCAGGAGTGACCGCATTCGCCCGTTTCCGCACCCCCGCCTGCGGTGGCCGCCGCGTTGCCGGGGGAGTCGGCGGGGCTACTGGGCAGTCGGCGGCCCGGTCCCACGTGGCGGGTACGGGTACGTACCCGTACCCTGAGGGGATGGGAAGGAGCACGACGATGTCCGATGCCAACGTGAGGATCCCCGAGGAAGCCAGGGACCGCCTTGCCGCGATCGCGGCCGCCGAGGGCTTGTCCCTGCGCGCCTATCTGGCCAGGTTGGCCGAGACGATGCTGACGCCGGCCGAGCGCGCCGAGCGCGCGGAGAAGGCGCAGGCCGCGCTGCGGGCCTGGAACGGGTACGCGCCGACTCCGGACGAGCAGCACGAGCTCGATGACGAGCTGGACCGGCGGCTTGCGCAGGTGCAGCGCCCGTGAGCGAGGCGATGCACATCGTGCTGGACGAGACGGCGATGGCGGCGGCCGGGCAGGGGAACGTGCTGGCCTCGCGGCTGATCCACCGTGCGCACGCCGAGACGGGCTGGTTCCTGTACGCGCCGTCGTGCGCGCTCGTGGAAGCCGACCGGGCCCGGCCCGGTACCGCGGAGCACCTCGCCGCCCTGCCGGGCATCACCGTTCTGGACCTGGACCTGCCGGCGGCGCTTGCGGTCGCCCAGCAGGAGACCTGGGCCGCCGCCCACAGTCGGCACGCCGCACAGCCGACGGCCGACCGGCCCGACGGCGCGATCGTCGCCACGACCGCGCCGAAGCGCTGGGAAGGGCAGCCGGTCCGCGTCCTGGACCTCACCCCGTAGGCTCACGCCGCCCGGAAGCGCGGGATCACTCCAGCTCAGCATCCGGGGCGGATCGGCGGAGACAGGGTCAGGGCGAGGGCGGCGTTCCGTAGCTGCGCCGCCCACGTCTGCTGGTCAAGACCCAACGTGTACTCGATACAGCAATCACATGGCGGGATCAGCGCCACGAGCGCTTGCTCAGCCGCGGTCTCGGCCTCCGTCTCGCACCAGTCGTCGTCGCCAGGTCAGCGGGAGTTGCCTCTCCGTCGACGAGCCTCGCCGCCAGCCGGCGCAGGGCGTGGCGCCGTGCCAGATCCCTGTCCGGCAACTCGATCCCCGACTCGGCAAGTGCTTGCTCGAACGCGTCGCGAATGTCGCGGGCGTCGGTGTTGCGGGGCCAGCCGGCCAGCTCGCACAGCGTCGGGGTGTCCAGTCCGGCTGCCAGCGCCTCAGCAGCGATCATCGGCAGATCCTCCGGGCGCAGCTCGTCCGCCTGATAGCGGCACGCCACCTCACCCAGAGAAGTGAACCCACTGCGCACGGAGGTTTCCGGTTCTGGTGCCGCTCCTTCTGCTCTCACGACTCCTACGGTGTCAGCACCGTTTCCGAGGAAGGCACCCAGGGGCACGCTCGGCACCCACCCCGTCCCTCGGCCGTTCCCACGACACCCGGAAAGCGGGCTGAAGACAGGGGGTTTGCGGGCCGCGATCGGGAGCAGGAGAGCGACACGACCAAACCGGTACTACACGAGGAGGTCCCGATGTCGGGCACGGAGAAGAGCAAGGCGCACGCGGAGCAGGCCAAGGGCAAGGTCGAGGAGACCGTCGGACGGGCCGTGGGCAACGAGCGCATGACCGCCGAGGGGCGGGCCGACCAGGCCAAGGGCAAGGTGCGTCACGCCAAGGAAGACGTCAAGGACGCCTTCCGTCGCTGATCTGACGGACCGAGGGGCCAACGCGCCCCCTCCACAAGCCGGCTGGGCCCCGACCCCCTCCCCCCGGGTCGGGGCCCAGCCGTGTGTCGAACGCCCCCTGTTGCCGCTGCCTGCGGGGCTGCGGGTCTGCGCCCGGCCGCCCGGGCCGCCGGGTTCAGGAGGTGAGGTGGCAGGATGGCACGGTGTCCGACTCTCTGCGTGAACTGTGGCTGCGCGGCATCGCCTTCAACCGGGCGGCGCCCTCCGACGTACTGGTACGCCTGTTGGACCGATCGGCTGCCGGTGACGCCGGTCTGTTGATGTGCGGGGGTCGTGACCTGCCTGACGCCGTCGTCGATGCCGCTCTGCACCATCCGGACGGAGTCGTCCGCCGCGAGCTCGCCCGCAACCGGTACGTCGACCCGGCGCGGCTCGCGCCCTTGGCGACGGACCCGTCGGGGGTCGTCCGCGCATGGCTCGCCTCCGGCCCCTATCCCCGTCACTACGTCCGATGGGTCCGACCGCTGCCGGACGACGTCCTCGTGACCCTCCTGACCGCCCAGGACGCGAGCGTGGACGGCCGGGTCACCGTGGACGAGATCATCGCGGGGCTCGACTCGTCCCGGCAGATCCCGCTCTCCTTCTTCCGCTCCATGGCCGGCAGCGAGAACCCCGAACTCCGGATACGGGCGACGTGGCGGTGGGAGTCGCTCACCCCGGCGCAGCGGGCGGGGCTGCTCGACGATCCGGACCCCGCGGTCCGTGAAGAGGCGCACGACAGGAACTGGCGGCTGGACCCGGAACGGGTGGAGGCCAAGCTGCCGTCCTTCGGCCCGCGCTACCGGTACATGCTCGACACGTGTGCTCTGTCCCCCGCGCTCGTCGAGCAGTGCTTCACGGACGGCACGGTGCTCCCCATGGCCCGGAACCCGCACATCCCCGCCTACGCCCTCGCCCGTCTCGCCCGCCACCCCGAAGCGGAGATCCGCGCGGCGGTCGCCGCCCGGCCCGACGTGGAACCGGACCTGATGGCGGAGTTGACGCAGGACCCGGACGAGTACGTGCGGTTGTGCGCGCGCCTCCACCCCTTCCCCCGTACCTGGGCGGAGTACTGGGCGATCGATCAGGTCCTCGGGCACGGTCCTGACTGCATCTGCCCGTCCGGCGGGCCGTACACCAGGTCGCACGTCGAGCCGGACGTCGGGCCGTCGCCCGACTGGTTCGCCGCGTGTGCGGTGTCCGAGGAGCCGGTGCTCCGCCGGGTCGCGGCAAGGTGGCCGGGCTTGTCGGCGGAACTCGTCGAGGCGCTCGCGCAGGACGACGACGAGGAGGTGAGGATCCGGCTGGCCTGCCACCACCCGCTGGCTCCGCCGAGCCTCCTCCTGGACGTCTTCGTCACCCGCGAAGCCCACCGTTCGCACCTGGCGGACCTGCCCGCGTTCCCCCGTACCGGCTGGGCTCATCTCATCGACCACCCGGATTCCGAGGTGCGGGCCCTGGCAGCAGCCGATCCCGCCCTGCCCGACCCTCCGGTGGAGGACCCCGACGCGTCGGTGCGCCGGGCGGCGGCCTCCAACCCGAGCCTGCCCCCGGAAGCCCTCGACGCCCTCCTCTCCGACCCCCGCACCGCGGAGGGCGCCGCGGCCAATCCGGCCCTCCCCGTGCCGCGCATGCACGTCCTCCTCGACCAGTGCCTGAACGGCACCGTCACCCCGCCGGGGGCCGTCCTGCGCTGACGACCGGCATCCGCGGCCCGTCCCGGGGTACGCGAAGACGCCCGGCGGGGGTGTCCCGGCCGGGCGTCTCGCGGTGTGTTCTCGGGTCCGCTGGTGGCTTAGTACCAGTGGTGGGTCTGCCAGAAGTTCCAGGCGCCGACGGGGCTGCCGTAGCGGGAGTTCATGTAGTCCAGGCCCCACTTGATCTGGGTGGCCGGGTTGGTCTTCCAGTCGGAACCGGCCGAGGACATCTTCGAGGCGGGCAGGGCCTGGACCAGGCCGTAGGCGCCCGAGGAGGAGTTCGTGGCGGTGTGGTTCCAGCCGCTCTCACGGGAAACGATGTTGTTGAACGCCGCGAACTGCGCCGGGTCCTTGATCATCTGCTGGGCGATCGCCTTGGCGCTCGTCGGGGCCGCCTGGGCGGGAACCGTGGCGAGCATCGAACCGGCGACACCGACGGCGACGACGGCACCCGCGAGGGTCTTCTTCGAAGCGGCGATGCGGCGGATGACGGAGTTCGACACAGGAGAACCTTCCACAGGGAACAAGGGCGGTCGCGGCATGCCTGAGGCATGCGTGAGCCACTCACGCGGTGGAGAGGGGTTCGTCAGCGGCGAGTGAGTGAAGCACCCGGGCCGCCCGGCGACACATCCAGTTCTACCGATGCCCCACCCGCCTGGCAACGAGCCCACTTACTACCCGCCCTCGCAGCCGGGGACCCCCGGCCCGCCGGCGAGCCGGAACGTATCCGTGCAGGTCGGAGCCGGGGAGGAGGAGCCCGCACCGGACCTTCGGCGCCTACTACCCCGGGTCGTATGTGACGTGGGCCCTATGGGACGGCTCACCCCCGAGCCGTCCCGATCTCACCGACTGTCACTGGATGTACCGCTTCGAGGAAGGGCAGCTGAGTGCCGGATCGGTTTGTTCCGAGGAAACAGACCGGTACGCCGTACCGCCTGGAAGCGATGTCACCGATGCGGCTATCCGGCCTCCGGCCAGACCTGGGGATCCTTCCCTCCGCGCACCTCACCCGTCAGCCGGGCCTCGATGTCGATACGGCGCTGACCGCTCTCCGCCGCCCACGCCCCGATGGCGACCCGGACGGCGTCGGCGGCTTCGCCCCACTGGACGCGCGCCTCGTCCCACTCCGCGTGTGCTTCCGCGGGCCAGCCGCCTTCCGCGGACGGCCGGCCGTGCCGCTCCTGGACATCCCGCAGCAGCGCCCACGCCGTGTCGGCGCGCTTCCGGAGAATGATCAAATCGTCGGTGAGTTCGACATCCGCCACGAGCGGAGCCTAGAACCGGCCGGGGGGACCCGTCCCGCACCACACCGCACGCGCCACCGGCATCGGACTCCGAATCCTCACCCTGGCCTATAATCGAACTTGTGTCCGAAAATCAGCTGTCGCGCCTGGAGCTCCTCCGCTTCCTGGAAAAGGTCCAGGTCAACGACCTGCGACGGACCCGCGACTGGATCGCCGCCGAGGAGCGCCGCGAAGCGTCCAGCACCGCGCGGCCGCCGGCGCCGCCGCGGCCGGAGTGGCTGGTCGAGCACGGCATCGGGACCGGCCGCCCCGCCGTGCGCGTCCACACGGGGAGCTGCTGGGACACCCGCAGCCGCTGTAAGCCCGCGACCCGGGAGGCGGTCCGGCGCGCCCTCGCCGAGGGGATTCCAGCCTGCCCGCACTGCCGTCCGGACACCGCCCTCGGAGTGCTCGAGTGACCCGGTGCCCTCGGGGTGGAGACACGACCGCCGACGAACTGCGCGTCGTCGTCGCGGCCGACGATATGACGGTGTGTCAGCCGGTGGTGGTATGGCCGGTGTCGATGGCGCGGAGGCCGTACTGGGCTCCGTCGGCCGGAACGGCGTCCCCGCCGGGGTGGCGGTGAGGGGTCCGGCGTTCGGTCCGTCCGGTGCGGCCACGGGAGGCCGCCCATAGGATCGGCGCATGCTCCGACGGTCGCCGCCGCCTCCCTCCTCCGTGCCCTTCGCCGTGCCCGACGGACACGGCGTCATCGAAGTGACCGGCGACGAGGGCGGCAGCCTGCTCCTGCTCGCCGGCGATCCGGTGTTCCTGGAAGCCGGCGACGGTTGCGGCAGCGTGGGCCGGCTGGCAGCCCGCGCGGGCACGGGCGGCCCCGGGCTCTCCGAGGTCAAGTACCTCACCGAGTGGCTCGGCGCCCCCAACCTCGTGCCCGATCCGCGCACCGGCCGGGCCGGGCCGCCGGACCCGGAACGCCTGCGCCCGCTGACGTCGCTGCTCGCCTCCGGGCGGTACGTGATGACGGCCGCGCTCGCTCCGCCCGACCTGCGGGTGGTCCACCCGCGCGCCCTCCAGGTCCAGGGCTGGTACGCCGACGAGGAGCTCGCGCTGGTGACCACCGACGTGTGGCCGCCCCGCGACCACAGGGCGGTGCGCGGCTACCGCGACCGCATCCGCGCCGGGGACGGCCTGCCGGCGCTGGTCGTGCTGTTCCCCACCGCCGAAAGCCGGGTGGGTTACCTCCTCGACGGGCACCACAAGCTCGCCGCGTACGAGCAGGCGGGGGTCCGTCCGATGGTCATCGGGCTGACCCCACAGGTGCCCCGCCCCATCAGGCGCGACGACCTCGACCGGGCCCGGGCGGCGTTCTCCGACGGGGCGCTCCGGGACCGTGGCGACGCGCTGGGCAGGGTCTTCTCCTCCATGCGGGCGGAACCCGTCTGATTCGTCGGCGCCCCGTTCGTATACGCCGAGGCCAGCGTCAGAGCGGGGGTTCGGCCGTGAAGGTGCCCGACCAGACCGGGACGAACGGCTGACCTGCGCGCTGCGGGAAGAGGGCCACGGCCTCCTCGATCCGGCCGAGGCCGATGAGGTGGCCGGCCAGGAGGGTGGGGTGGTCGGCGCCGTGGGGTTCCAGGACGGCGACGGCCTCCTCGGTCCGGCCGGTCTCGGCGAGCAGGTCCGAGATGGTCCAGGCCGCGTACCCGCTGTCGCCCTCGGGGCGTTCACGGGCCAGCCCGATCGCCTCGTCCAGCAGTCCGCCGGCGGCCATGAGACGCAGCCTCGGCCTGAAGAACTCCCATTCCTCCCGGCCGCCGCGGGCTGTCGTGAGGGTGTCGAGGTACGCCAAGCCGTCGAGGGCGCGGCCGTGGTCGGCGTACAGGGTGCACAGTGCGCCGACGATCCACTCGTCGGCGCCGCCGGCCGAGTCCGCGAGCGCGCGCATCACCTCGATCGCCTCGTCGCCCCGGCCGTGCCGGGCCAGGAGCCCGGCCAGTTCCCACGCCACGTGAACCCGGCACACCGGAGAGTCGTCCGGCAGCCGGTACACGGCGATCGCACCGTCCACGTCGCCGCGTTCCTCCAGCAGCTCGGCCAGTCGCTGTGCGGCGAGCCCGTTGGGTTCGGACGCCGCGTACGCACGGAGTTCCTCGATCCGGTCCTGCCGTGCCAGGAGCTCCGCCAGCTCGTCGCGGTCGTTGACGGAGGTGATCTGCCGGGTCCGCAGCAGGGCGATGGCCTCGTCGACGCGGCCCTGGCGCTCACGGACGGCGGCGAGCAGGCCGATTGCCGTGTCGGGGTCGAGACCCGGGCAGCACCACGGGTCTTCGCACCGGTGCCCGGGGGCCGGTGTCCGGGCGGCCAGGAGCACGGCGATGTCCTCGTCCCGGCCCGCCCCCTCCCAAAGCTCGACCAGAGCGTGGGCGAGGCACGGGTCCTCGATGCCGGCGGTCAGCCGCGTGACCGCCTCGTCCTGGCGTCCGTACCGGGCCAGCAAACGCGCCAACAACTCCAGCTTGAACCCTCCGCCCCTGGCGTACGGCCGGGCCAGGGCGATCGCCTCCTCCACCCGCCCCCAGCGCTCCAGCAGCTCCACCCGAGCCCGGACGGCCGTCCACCAGTCCGTGGCGACGTACGGAGCGAGCACCTCCAACGCCTCCTCCTGCCGCCCCCGGTCACCGAGCAGCCGCGCCCACTCCAGCGCGCAGAACCACTCCCCGCGGCCGGCCCGGAGCTCCACCACCTCCTCGTAACCGAGCTCGAGGAGACGGGAGACGACGAGCGGAGGTATCCAGCCGGAGTGGGTCCGGGCCCGGCGGTCAAGATCAGCAGCGTCCATGGCGGCACACTGTAATGCTCTGACGAACGATCTCAGTCATGACCTTGTCCCCGATAAGGACTCGTCCCCGGAGGCCGATGTCCCTACTCTGATCCGAACGGGACGGCGCGCCTTCCCGCAGGTTGCGGTGCCGTGGCAGAGCGGCCCAATGCGATCGACGTGGGGGAGGCCCCTCTCACGTCGACTGACGGAGACGGGGCGGGTCTGCTCCCCTCTGTCCGCGGGTTCGAATCCCGTCGGCACCGCAGCTGACCAGTTCTGGCGCAGGACCCGTCAACTGCGGGCCGTTCTCATGACTGGACGGGTCCGTCGAGGCGTTCCGTGGGACCGGCGAAGGAGAGGAAGAGGGTCCGCGTGGTGAGCAGCCAGGTGCCGTCCACCTTGCGGAACCTGTCTTCGTAGTGCCCCACCTGAACCGGGGGCCGCGGCGGTACGAGGCCCCCGCTGTAGCCGTCGACGCGGTACGTGGTGAAGTAGGTGGTGGCGGCGGCGGTGTCCGCGGAGGTCACGGTCACCAGGATGTTGGTGCATATACGGCGTGACAGCCGGTCTGCGGGCCGGTTGCCGAAGTAGGTGCGCAGGGCGTTGTGACCGACGATGCGGCGGTCGCCGGCGGGCCATTCCCAGGTGCCGTCCTGCGTGAAGAGGTCCGCCACGGAGGACGGGTCCCCGAGGTCGAGCCGGTGGACGAACTCGACGACGAGCCGCTCACAGGCCCGCTCTGCGAGCAGGCGCTCCATCGGGGCAAGAGTTTCTGCATTCATGATCAACTCATATCAGATCGCCGCTGGTTGAGGCACCCTCAGCCGAGCTGGCCGTCCGCGCCCCGGGGGCGGATACCACGACGTGCCGAGGTCAGCGGAATGAGTCGATGTTCTCGCGCACCCAGTCGTCGTAGGTGCGCAGCGGACGGCCGGTGATGTCCTGCACGGACGGCTGCTGGTCGGCTGTCCACTGAGCGAGTTCGGCGAATCGGACGCCGTACTCTTCAAGGGCGTACAGCGTCACGTCGATCGCACCGACGGGCCAGCCGAGGTCCTGCCAGGTCGTCCGGCTCTCGTCCGGCGTCAGTTCAACGGTATCGATGTCGCGGCCGAGAGCGGTGGTGATGCTCCGTACGCGTGACCGTGTGCTCAGCGGTGGGCCCACCGCCTCGATGACCGTCCCGGCGTAGTCATCGCCGATCAGGGCCGCGGCCGCTACGGCGGCGAGGTCCTCCTCGTGGATGAAGGGGTAGTGGCCCTGGTTGAGGAACGCCTCACGGACCACCCCGTCGGCGCGGACGGTGTCGGCCCAGTCCGACCCTGTCGCCGGGTAGGTCCCCTCGATGACGGCGCCCATCACGGCCGACGGCCGGATGTGCGTCCAGGGGATGTCCGAGCGTTCCACCGCCTTCTCGATCGCCAGCCAGAACCAGGTCTCCGGCGGATTCGCCTCCTCGTACTCCGGTCCATGAGACGACAACAGGACGATCTTCCTCGCGGCGGCGTTCCGCGCCAGGGTCAAGGCGTCCTGGACCGTGGACGGATGGGCGCCGGCCAGGAACACGGCCTCGATACCGTCGAAGGCTCGGGCGGACTCCAGCGGCCGGGTGATGGAGCCTTCGACCACTTCGACCGTGTCAGGCCAGCCGTCGCACTGGTCCGGCTCGGCGATCACCCGCACCTGCCGGCCCGAGGTGAGCAGTTGTCGTGCCATGCACCGGCCGACCATCCCGGTCGGGCTGTTGCCTTCGTCCCGGCGCGGGCTGACGGCGGTCAGCAGGTAGACGCCTTCGGTTTTCGGTACCGTCTCGTTCTGATTGTTCTGATTGTTCTGCTCGTTCTGCCCGAACGCTTTCACAGCAAGACCTTTCGACGCGTGAGCGTGGATCTTGCACCTGGCCCGGGTGCGGACGGCCTCTGCCGTGCCGCGTGGACGCAGAACCAAGGCTGCGGATCGAGGTCGTTCAGCTTACCAGGAGCAGTGACAGGTCCACAGCAAACCACCGGCCAGACCCCGAACAGGTTGGCGGGCAGCATCCCGTTTCTGGCAGGGTCCGGCGTATGGACTGCATCTTCTGCGAGCTCATCCATGAAGACACCGCGAGCTGGGTGGCGCGTGGGCCGGTGGCCTGTGCCTTTACCCCGCTGGACCCGCTGGCGCCGGGTCACACGCTGGTGGTTCCGACGGTCCATTACGCAGGCGTCTTCGATGCCCCGCCCGCGGTCCTCGCCGAGGTGACGGCACTTGTCCAGCGCGTGGCCGAGGTCTCGCGTACCGTCTTGAACGCTTCGGGTGTGAACGTCCTCAGCGCCAGCGGTCCGGGATCGGAGCAGTCGGTGCCCCACCTGCACTTCCACGTGGTTCCACGGTGGTTGAACGACGGAATCTCGACCTGGCCGGCCGGCAGGTCCGCCCACCACGTCGCCGGCGACCCGGGGGCGCGGCTTGCCGCCGCCCTGGCTTCGGGCCGGCACCACACGAGTTGAGCCAAAGTCCGTTCTGGCGGACGGAGCGCCGCCTGATCGTCCCCACCCAGGAGAGCAGGGCATGACCAAGGTAGTAGGCATCGACGCCCGCGGCACGCAGCACTGCGAGACGACGGTCCTGGGGGTGCTGCTGCGGCACCAAGGACTCGATCTGTCCGAGCCCATGCTGTTCGGCCTCGGCTCCGGTCTGTCCTTCATCTACTGGGACAGCAAGAACATGGGCTTCCCCTTCCTCGGGGGACGGGTCAAGCCCTTCGAACTCACCAGGAACCTGACCACCCGGATCGGGCTGGAGCTCCAAGTCCAGGAGACCACGTCCCCGCGCAAGGCGTGGGACAGGGTGGCGGCCGCCGTTGATGCCGGCCACCCCGTCGGACTCCAGCTCGACAGCTACTACCTGGACTACTTTGGTTCGAAGGTTCACTTCGGCGGCCACGTCGTCGCCATGTACGGCTATGACGAGCACGCCGCCTACCTGGTGGACACCGACCCGCAAGGCGGAGCGGTATCCACCAGCCTGACCAGCCTCGCGCAGGCCAGGGCAGCGCGCGGTCCGATGACCGCCAGGCACCGGTCGTTCACCGTCACCGCCCCGAGAGGCCTGCCCACCCCGCACGGACAGCTCGTCCCCGCCATCACCGCCTGCGCCGACGCCTTCCTCCACCCGCCCATCGCCAACGTCGGTCACCGCGGCATCGCGAAGGCCGCCAAGCTGGTACCCGCATGGCTCCAGCGCACCGACGATCCACAGCGAGACCTGCCCCAGGCCGCTCTGCTGATGGAGAAGGCCGGCACCGGCGGCGCCCTGTTCCGCAACCTCTACCGTGACTTCCTCGCCGAATGCGCCGACCTGCTGGACGACAGCCACCTGCGCACCGGCCACGGGCTGTACGCCGAGGCAGCCGCCCTGTGGACGGAAGCAGCGGCAATGATCGCGAGGGCCGGCGAATCGGGAGATGGGCAGTTCCTCGTCCAGGCCGGCTCAATTCTCGGCGACCTCTCACGTATCGAGGCCGAGGCCATGCAGGCGCTGAGCTGTTTGGGCAGCAAGACCCAAGCGTGACACCTCCGGTACGTGTGCGGAACGGGGGAGCGGCGGAATGCAGGGGACTCCATAGGGTCAGGCGTCCTGAATTGAACCGTAAGGCGGCCATGGCCTGCCAAGTAAGTCAAGACTTACCTTCGGGGAAATTCGACCGTATGGTGTGGCTCGAATCGAAGGAGCCCCTGTTGTCGAAGATGAATGATCCCGCCGCGCGTGCGGTTGAATCGGAGCGGGATTATGTGTCCTCCTTATACGAGTTGCTCACCGAGCGGATTTCCGAGGCGCGAGTACACCGGGCGAGTGTGCTGAAGGCGCCGGCGGAAAGCGCCGGTGAGGCATACGAGAGGGAAATCGCCGCCGAGCGTCTGGCCAAGGAAATCGGCCGGCTGGAGGGCGCCGAGAAGGGCCTGGTCTTCGGGCGCATCGACCGGACGGATGGCACGGCCCTGCGCATCGGGCGGATCGGACTGCACACGGAGGAGGACGACCTGCCTCTGCTCGTGGACTGGCGCGCGAACGCGGCGCGGCCCTTCTACGAGGCGACACCCGTCCACCCGATGGACCTGCGGCGGCGCCGGCACCTGCGCCTTGAGGAGCGCACGGTCGTCTCGGTGAGCGACGAACTGCTGGACGGGACCGCCCCGACCGACGAGGACGTCGTGGGGGACGGCCCGTTGACCGAGGCCCTGTCGGCCCGGCGTACGGGCAGGATGCACGCGGCCGTCGCGACGCTGCAGGCCGAGCAGGACGAGATCGTCCGCTCCGCCCACCGCGGGGTGACCGTGGTGCAGGGCGGTCCCGGCACCGGCAAGACGGTGGTCGCCCTGCACCGGGCGGCCTACGTCCTGTACGCGTTCCCGCGCGCCGCGGAGGAGGGTGTGCTGGTGGTGGGGCCGAACGCCCGGTTCCTCGACTACATCTCCCAGGTCCTTCCCTCGCTAGGAGAGAACGACGTCGTCCTGGCGACCTGCCGGGAACTGGCCAGAGCCGGAGTACCCACGGACTCGGACACGGACTCGGACACGGACACGGACGCGCACGCGTTGGACCCGTTCGACACGGCGCGGCTCAAGGGCAGCCCCGACCTCGCCGACGCCCTGGCCGGCCTGATGCGAGCCCACGAAGCCCCCGCCAGTGAGTTCACGGTGCGGGTCGGACAGGAACGGGTGCACCTGTCCGGCGAGGAAGTCGCCACGGCACGTGACGCCGCCGTGGCAGCCGTACCGGGGCACAACCCCGCGCGCCAGGTGTTCAGGGAGCTCCTCGTCGACGCCGTCACCGACACGATGCGACGAGACATGGGCGACCTCCTGGAGCAGATCGACGCCGACACCGAAAGGGCGACGGGCATCAACCTCGACCGGTTCACGGGAGCGGCCCAGCGCCGTGCCGAAGGTGCGGCCGGCCCGGGTCCGGCCCACGAACTGGACCTGGACGCCATCCGAGCCGACCTCCTCGACGACCCCGGCGTCGACCGAGCGGTCGAGGCGTTGTGGCCGCGGCTGGTACCCGGTGACCTCGTCAAGGCGCTCCTGACGAACGCCGGAGCTCTCGCCGAGCACCTGCCCCGCCTGACCACGCGGGAGCGGTCCCTTCTGCTGCGCGGCCCGGACGAACCGTGGACCGATGCCGACGTGCCGTTGCTGGACGAGGCGGCGAGCCTGGTAGACGGGCCGCCCGAGCGGACGTACGGGCACGTCGTCGTCGACGAGGCGCAGGAACTGACCGCCATGCAGTGGCGGATGATCGTCCGCCGCTGCCCGGCGAAGGCGATGACGCTGGTGGGCGACTTCGCCCAGGCGGGCCCGGTAGCGACCGCACGCGACTGGAAGGAAGCTCTGAGCCCCCACGTCGGACCGCGGTTCCAACTGCACCACCTGACCGTCAGCTACCGCACCACGCAGGAGATCCTGGACAGCGTCCGGGACCTGCTCACGCGGATCGCTCCGGACCAGAGGCCCACACGGTCACTGCGCAGCGGTGAGCCCCCTCGTACCGTGACCGCACCGCCGGACGGGTTGGTCACCGCCGTCGTCCGGGAACTCCGCGCCCAGAGCGCCGCGCACCCGGGCGAGCTCCTGGGAGTGATCTGCGCGGACGCCAGGGTGAGCGAGCTGACGGCCCGAGGCGTCGCCGGCCACGCACGTATCGTGCCGGCGTCCGAAGCGCGCGGCCTGGAATTCGACGGGGTCGTCGTCATGAACCCCGAGGAGATCATCACGGCCCGCCCCGGTGGGGAGAGGGACTTGTACGTAGCCCTGACCCGGGCCACCAAGCGCCTCTGCACCATCACCGCCCGGGCCTCCGCGCCGCTGGAACAGGTCAGCCGGGTCCAACGCGGTCCGGAGCCGGCGTTGCTCTGAGGCCGCTCACGGATTGCGGAATGCGGGTGCGCCGGCTCAGTCGGTGCTCCGCCGGTCAATCCGCTCAATAACATCCCCGATGACGCAGGCGAACCCCTTCACGAGTACGTGTGGCCGCCGGCCGGTTGCGCCTGCGGCACTCACACTGCCGTCGCGCGGGAAAATGACGGCCTCGGCCGCTTCGATTCCCTTGCGAATGATGCGTACGTGATCGCCCGCCTTGAAATCCCCGTCGACGGGATCGATGTAAACCGCACTGTCCCCCTTGGCGAAGACGAAAACGTCAGTAACCTCTGCCCGGTTCACCCGTTGCCCCTTTATCAGTAGTATCCCCGTTCCTTCAGGGTAGAGACCTCTGCCTCCAGCTCACCGACTGCTGCTGCGACGCCCCTCCAGTCCCCATCGGCTAGCTGGAATCGCTGCCTTGAGTACGGTCCGAAGCGTCGGGGGCAGCGGAAACGTCCGCTGCAGATGTGGAGCCCCCGACGGTTCGGGCTGCGCGGCACACCCAGGGCCGAACCCCTCTGGGCGAACCTCGCCGACACCACGACCGCGGCACGTCTATGGGCGGCCAGCTGTGACATGACCGGTCGCAAGCCCGAGCCCGACTGCGCGCCGCCGCCGGGCGTTCCGCCGTTCAGTTCTCGCGGGTCAACGGCTCCCCGGCAAAGCTCACCCCGGCCAGGCCATGGACCATGAGGTTGCGGATGTTGGCGTGATCCGTGCCGTTCGGCGTCGCCAGCACGCTGCGGTAGTGCTCACCGAATGCCAGCAGCGCCTCTTGGTCGCTCAGCCCTTCCAGCAGGGCCAGTCCCAGGGTCTTGCAGGAACCTTCGTTCTCTCCTGCGGCATTGTCCAGGTCCCCGTTGCGGAACGCCTGCGGCTGGTAGGCGTAGTGCGCGGCGACGAAGGCCAACGTGTCGGCGAACTCGTGCTCACCGGACGCGAGGCTTGTCCGCAGCGAGTTCAGTTCAGTCATGTTGGTTCCCCTGGGTTGAGCGGACGTTCCGGTTGCCGTCCGTGACCGGACGAAGATACCCCCTCGTGGCCTGCCGGTGAGAAGGGCGCCACACATCGAGACGAGCGGCATCTGCGCAGGTCACGAGGTGTGACTGGGCGATCCGCCGAGAGCCGGTCCCGGTCCGGGCGTTCGGCCGCGAGGGCGGCGCTGACCGGCAGGCTGACGCCGTCCCCGCCCGGTGCCGCGGTCGGGTCGGCCGCCTGCCGCGGCCAGGCGGGGTCGGGCGGTGGCGTTGTCAGTGCCGGGCAGCATGATGACGTTCATGACCGAAAACAGTGCCCTCCTCTCTCCTGCCGCCTACGTGGAGGCCGTGACCACCGCCGTGGCGGCATCGGCCGCGTACTACGGCGACGGGACCACCCCGCTCGGTGACGACGAGTACGACGGGCTGCTGCGCGCCATCGCGGCCTACGAGGAGACCCACCCGGACGAGGTGCTCGCCGAGTCGCCGACCGGGAAGGTGGCGGGCGGGGCCGTGCAGGGCGACGTGCCCCACTCGGTGCCGATGCTCTCCCTCGACAACGTCTTCGACGCCGACGAGCTCGCCGAGTGGGCCGCAGGGCTGGAACGGCGTCTCGGGCACCCCGTGGCCGGGTGGTGTGTGGAGCCGAAGCTCGACGGCCTCGCGGTGGCCGCCCGGTACCGGGGTGGCCGGCTCGTTCAGGTCCTGACCCGCGGCGACGGCTCGGCCGGTGAGGACATCACCCACGCCGCCGAAGCCGTCCTCGGTCTGCCGCCGGTACTCACCGAGCCGATCGACGTCGAATTGCGCGGCGAGGTGCTGCTGACGACCGCGCAGTTCGAGGAGGCCAACCGGATCCGGCTCGCCCACGAGGCCACGGCCTTCGCGCACCCCCGCAGCGGAGCGGCCGGCACGCTACGGGCCAAGGACCGCCCCTACCGGATCGAGTTGACCTTCTTCGCCTACAGCGCGATCGGCCTGGACGACCTCGGTCACTTCGCCCTGCTGGAGACCCTGGCCGCGCTCGGCTCGAACACGGCCGCCAGCACGGCCGCCGCCCCGATGCGCTGCGAGACCGTGGAGCAGGTGCAGGAACGCATCGACGTGATCGCCGGTCTGCGCGGAGCCCTGCCGTTCGGGATCGACGGTGTCGTCGTCAAAGCCGACACGGCCGATGACCAGCGGCAGGCCGGCAACGGATCGCGCGCCCCGAGGTGGGCGGTGGCCCGGAAACTGGCGGCCGAACACAAGGTGACGCGCCTGCTGGCGGTGGAGTGGAACGTCGGCCGGACCGGGATCATCGCCCCGCGCGCCGTCCTGGAGCCGGTGGTCATCGACGGGGTGACGGTCACCTACGCCACGCTTCACAATCCGTCCGACATCACCCGTCGCGGGCTCATGATCGGCGACCAGGTGTTCGTGTACCGGGCCGGTGACGTGATCCCCCGGGTCGAGGCACCGCTGGCCGACCAGCGCACCGGCGCCGAGAGCCCGATCGTCTTCCCCGAGGCGTGCCCCCGCTGTGGCGACGCGATCGACACCTCCGAGCAGCGGTGGCGGTGCGTGCGCGGCCGGAGCTGTCAGGCCGTGGCCTCGGTGATCTATGCGGCCGGCCGGGACCAGCTCGACATCGAAGGGCTCGGCGGCACGCGCGCGATCCAGCTGGTGGAAGCCGGTCTGGTCAAGGACGTCGCCGACCTGTTCACGCTGACCCGCGAGCAGCTCCTCGGCCTGGAGCGGATGGGTGAGACCAGCGCCGCCAACCTCCTGTCCGCGATCGAGACCGCCCGCGGGGCCGCGTTGAGCCGCGTGTTCTGCGCCCTCGGTGTCCGCGGCACCGGGCGCACGATGTCCCGCCGGATCGCCGCGTACTTCGGCTCGATGGCGGCCATCCGCGCCGCCGACGCGGACACGCTGGCCGGGGTCGACGGCATCGGCACGGAGAAGGCCCGCGTCATCGCGGCCGAACTCGTCGAACTCGCCCCGCTTCTCGACAGACTCCAGGCCCAGCAGGTCGGCACGCAGGTCACCGAACCGCAAAGGCCCGCGACCGCTGCGACGGATGCGACCGACGCGACCGGCGTCGAGGACTCGGCGGGCGGCCCGCTGGCCGGGCAGGCCGTCGTGGTGACCGGCTCCATGACCGGCCCCCTCGCGGTGTTGTCCCGGAACGAGATGAACGAGCTGATCGAGCGGGCCGGCGGAAAGGCGTCGTCGTCGGTGTCCAAGCGCACCACCCTCGTGGTGGCGGGCGAGAAGGCCGGCTCCAAGCGCACCAAGGCCGAGGAACTGGGCATCCGCATCCTCGACCCCGAGGAATTCGCCGTCCTGGTCGCCGGTTTCCTCCCCACCCCCTAGGGGTTGTCGTCAAAGTGTCACGCCCACATCAGGAGCGACGCGAGGGTGAGGGCTGCTTGGTAGGACTGGGCGGTCTTGTCGTACCTGGTCGCGATGCCGCGCCACTGCTTGAGCCGGTTGAAGCACCGTTCCACCACGTTGCGGC